>JANQQY010000172.1 GCA_028284845.1 Spirochaetales bacterium | reverse complement strand
GAATCGCCTACAGAGATCGAATCGACCGCGACTTTGGGCGCACCGTACTGCTGCTCAAGGTCGAGGTCGCAGGCACCCTGTTCGTACTCGACCAGCTCGGTGATCTTCGTATTCTGCGCAGCGACGGCCCCGTACTCGGTTGGCTGCACATCCACGATGCGCTGCTGCATCGTAAGCGCGTCAAAGAAGAGCACGCGATTGACGAGGAGCTCTCCAATGCCAAGGAGGTACTTGAGCGCCTCAGTCGCCTGCATCGTTCCGAGCATTCCCGCAACGGCGCCAAGGACGCCGGCCTCACTACAGGTTGGAACCGCGCCGGCCGGCGGTGGCGACGGATAGACGCACCGATAGCTCGCGCTGCCGGGAACATGAGTCATCGTCTGGCCTTGAAACCGAAGGATTCCGCCCTGGTTGAAGGGGCGGTCTGCCAGGATGCAGGCATCATTGACCAAAAACTTGGTGGGGAAATTGTCCGTGCCCTCGATGATGAAGTCGTAGCGTGAGACGAGATCAATCGCGTTCTCCGCATTGATCCGGTAGTTGTGCGTCTCGACAGTCACATCGGGGTTGATCTCAGCGATCTTTGCGGCCGCCGATTCAACCTTGGGCCTGCCAACATCGGGCGTATGGTGGATCACCTGGCGCTGGAGATTTGAGAGATCGACGGTATCCGCATCGACGAGACCAATGGTACCGACGCCTGCGGCGGCGAGATAGAGCGAAATAGGGCTACCAAGGCCGCCCGTTCCAACAACGAGGACGCGGGACTGGAGAAGCTTCCGCTGCCCCTTGCCGCCAACACCTTTGAGCAGAATATGTCTGCTGTATCGTTGAACCTGATCGTCACTGAAGGGCATCTACGCGCCTCCGCCCATGAAGTAGAGAAACTCGATGGAGTCCGAGTCCTGCAACTCGGTGGTGTCAAAGGCCTCACGCTGAAGAATCTTGCGGTTTACCTGAACACTCACCATATCGGGAGACTCAATGTTCTCCTGCTCCAGGAGCTTGATGACCGTCAGCCCGTCGGTGAGATCCTTCTCCGTTCCATTAACCACGACTTTCATATGCGCTATTAGTACAGTAAGTCACTTTAGATAGTCAAGTAAAAAGGTACAAAATGCGTGGCACGCTCTGAGTGAGGCCCTATCCCTACCGCCAAGACGTGGGTAGTGTCACGAAGCCTGTTGGTCCATTTCGGTTAGATTACGACGCGCGCGATAGATACGCTCATCGACTCTGCAGCTCGCAGCACGATGCCTCGCAACTCGCTCTGCCTAAAGGACCTGCATTCGGTCGGACCAACAGGCTTCGTGACACTTCGCAAGACATGCCGCTTCCCAATGGAACGTAGCCGGCCGCGACAGTGAATCGCGACCGGCCAATGGATCTACGAGTCGTTCTTCTTCTCAACCCTGCGGAACTGATCGGCCCATCGGATGAATGCCGGATTCTTGCGCGATTGAATCCAGACCTTTCCCTGGCCGCTGAAGCGGCAGACGAGACCTTCGCCGGAGAAGAAGAGGCTCTTCATCCCGGCCACGGGGCGCACGTCGAAGGAGAGTCCTTCCGTGAACCCTACGATATGGCCGGTATCAACGACGTAGTTCCCGGTCACATCGATCTCGATGATCGATCCAAAGGTGTTGAACCAGAGATCGCCGGTTCCGGAGCATCGGACCATAAAGAGCTTCTCTCCGGAAAAGAACCCCTTGAAGCCTTGGAACTCGGCGGCCACCTCGAGCTCAGGACTCGAGGCGAGGTAGGAGGAGTTTTGCAGAAAGATGGTCTCGTTCTCGAGGTAGACGTGGGCGAGATCTCCGGGCGTACCCGGGGCAATCCCGATCGCAGCCTGCTCACTCTCCGCGGTGAAGCTGTTGATAAAGAGCTTCTCGCCGGTCAGAAGGCGCTTCAGTCCGCCCTTCATCTTGGTTTTCATGGTGAGGGACGAATCCATCCATGCCATGGCACTCGCTTCGACTTGGAGCGTCTTGCCGGCCGGTATCGTCACGTTCACCATACCGTAGTCAGGAGCGGCAACGATCTCATGTGGAAAGTCTGTCCGTTCTGTCGTCATGAGATGCTCCTTAGTTCTTCTTTGGGACGAGGTGCGGGGTGAGCTTCGCACCAAAGGCGCGATCGGCGTGTGTCTGACACCAGACAGTGCCCATCCCCTGGAAGCGGCAGACGAGACCCTCACCACCGGCAAAGGCCCCGACAAGGGTACGTCCGCCCTTGCTGATCTTGAACTCGAGAGTGTCCTCAAAGGCGGCGATGTTGCCGGTATCAACGATGTATTCGCCGTCGACCTCTACCGGATAGATGGCACCAAACGCGTTGATGATGACCTTCCCTCTGCCTGTCATGCTGAGCCAGATCAGGCTTTCACCGCTGAAGAGGTTCTTGGCACCACCCCAGCTGATGTTCATCTCAACGCCGGTCTCGTGCGCAACAAAGCTGGAATTCTGCACCTGGAGTCCGTGTGCCCCATCGAGCTCGATGACCTCCATGTCGCCCGGCAACGGCGATGCCAGGTAAAGCTCACCACCAGATCCACCGGCAGTGAAGTGGTTCATAAAGATGCCTTCGCCGCCAAGACGACGGGCAAGGCCCTTGAGGAGACCGCCTCCCTCTTTCTTGCTGACGCGGGTATCAACGCTCATATCGGACGACATCGCGATCATTGCGCCGCCCTCCGTCGTGCAGGTCTCACCGGAACCGAGACTCACCTTCGCAGCCGCATTCGCGGGACGTGTCAAGATTTCAACGTTCATGCGACCCTCCTACCGGAACTTTGGATTGAGCCATGAGGCCAGGCCTTTGATGCTACGAGTCTGGATGTAGACCGTCCCGTTGCCAATGAGTCGTGTGACAAGACCCTCTCCACCAAACATGCTCGCGAAGAGTCCACCCGCAAGCGCAAGCTTGAGCTTCAGACTCGAGTCATAGGCAACGAGATGACCATCGTCGACCTTGAGGTCGCCTCGCACCTCGCGGGTGACGATGCCACCGTAGGCACCGAACCAGAGTGTGCCGCTTCCCGTCGCCCTGAGCTTGACCAGCCCCTCGCCGGAAAACCAGCTCACGAATCCGGCCCAGCTTGTCTTAATCCGTACGCCATCCGTGCTCGCAAGGTAGGTGCCGCGCTGCAACGAAATGTCCTGTCCCTCTCGAATCTGCATCTCAATCACTTCACCGGGAACGTCCTGGGCAATCGTCACCCGCTGCGGAGCGCTCGACTCATTGGTGAAGTGATTCACAAAGAACGACTCACCGCCAAACACCTTTTTGCCAAGTGCCGAGAAGAATCCGCCGTTCGACTTCGCCTTCATGCCGAGCTCTGCCGACATCGACTGCATCGCCCCCGCCTCAACGATGACTCTCTCGCCGGGCGAGAGATCGATGTGGACGTGACTGAACGACGGACTGCCTTGAATCTCCGTTTTCATTCGCCTCTCCTTCTGGTATGAACCAAGATTTCTGTCGATTGTAACATTTTGATGACTAATCCCTCGGCAGGTGGCGGAAGACTCCCAGGATGGTAGACTCAAATCGGCTGAGCAGATGAAGAACTACAATAGAGCCCTCGTCCGAGCCGGATTGGCAATCATCACGTCGGCGCTGGTCTTCTCGTGCGCGTCAAACGAGGCTCTTGTTGTCGAAAGCTACCCCGAAGACTACGCCGGCTTCCTCGACATTGGCGGCGACCGCATTCACTACATCGACTATCCCGGCACCGAACTCCAGAGGACGCCTATCGTCCTGGTGCACGGGTATTCGGGGACCGGTTTCGAGGCACGTTTCTTGCGGGAGGGCCTTGGCTCTCAGACGCGCCTGATTGCTCCCGACCTCCCTGGGAGCGGATACTCGCAGAAGCGCGACACCGTCTACACGCTGGACGGCTATGTCGCATTCCTTGAAGCGTTCCTCGAAGCGCTTGAGCTGGAGCGCTACGTCCTTGTTGGGCATTCGATGGGTGGCATGATCGCTTCGCGATTCGCATCGAGAGACCCATCCGGGCTCGAGGCGCTGATCCTGATCGCGCCGTATGGCCTACCGGACGAGGCGGGCGCGATCATCGAGTTCCTGGCGGATACCGGCATGCTTGTGGACGCCGGAATGACACTCCACAACGAGACTGTCATGCGGGCGGCGATCCGCACGCAGGTCTTCGCCAATCCCGATCGTATTCCTGACGACTATGTGAACTACCTTGCCAATGCAACGTTCCACACGGAGAACGCACTCCCGGCGCTCGCAAGCATCACACGCCACGTCGTCACCGATCATCTTGAGCCGGAGGAACTGCGATCGATCGATGTCCCGACGCTTATCATCTGGGGCGCAGAGGATCGAGTACTCGACTTCAGTTGGGCGGCCCGGTTCAATCGGGCGATCCCGGGTAGCTCACTCCAGGCAATACCGGAGTGCGGGCATCTGCCTCATGTTGAGTGGCCCGAGATCACGGGCGAGATCATTCTGCAGTTCATCGCCGAACTGTAGGCAGTTCCGACGCGTCCCTCCGCGTCTGGGGCAGGCGCCTATGCAGGCGCGGTGGTTGGCGTCACACGCACCCTCTTGATATGGAGATCGTCACGATCCTCTACCACGTAGGTGACGTTGTCGTCAGCAATCGACTCATTCACTTCCGGGATGCGGCCAAAGCGCGTCAGGAGGTACCCGCCAAGCGTGTCATACGGTCCGTCAGGAATCATGACTCCCGCAACGTGGCGCACGTCCTCTACGTCCGCAAGCCCCAGAATCGAATATCCGCCCTCCTCGAGCGGCCGAATTTCAAGCCGGTGTCCGGTCCCACCCGGCCGCCGCTCCATGATCTCTCCCACGATCTCGGTGGGGGTGATGATTCCTGAGATGCGACCGTATTCATTCGAAAGGAAGACGACACGAAGCTTCTCCGAGTTCATGGCCAGAAGGAGGTCGGGTATTGGCTTTGTGTCGGGAAAGAACCGAGGCGGATGGATGATCTCATCGAGTTCGAGCGACGGAGAGACGGCAAGCTCGGCAATATCGATGAACCCCAAGACATTGTCGATTCTCTGGTCGTAGATCGGCACAAAGCGAACGTTCCACTCGGTCGCTCGCATCACAATCTCTTTATGATCCATTGACCGGGGGCAGGAGAGCGTCCGATGAATCTGAATCATCACTTCGCGTGCGAGGGTATCCTGAAAGTCGAAGATGTCCTCAACGATCCGTTGGTCCTCAAGGGGGATGCCGGCTTCCCGGCTGCTGAGGCGAACAAGCGTTCGAAGCGACTGTCGTGAACTAACCGCCTCGTTACTCGACTCGAGCTGTCCGGTGATCCAGAGGATTCCTTTCACAATCGTATTCAGAATCAGTGCGAGCGGCGAGAAGAGTACAAAAAAGACAACGAGGACCGGCGCGAGCCTGACCGCAACCGTATCCGCATTCTGTCGGAAGAACGACTTGGGAACGACTTCGGAGAAGATGAGCATCGCGACGGCGAGCCCGATGCTCCCGACCCACCGCGACCACTCCGGGCCGCTCTGGCGTAGGAAATTGGCGAGGAGCGTCGCCGAGGTGACGACCGAAATATTGGTTCCTATCAACGTGGTTGATAGGAGACGCTCCGGCTTGAGAAGCAGAAAGTCGGCGGCGCGTGCGTAGAGGATGCCCTTCTCTTTTTTTGCGTAGAGCGAGAATTGATTCGCGCTCACGAGCCCGGTCTCAAGCCCCGCGAAGAACGAAGCGGCAAGGGTACACCCAGCAATGGCAATCCAGATCATGCACCGGGCCTCGCCTCAATCACTGAGGCGCGTCGTCCGTCGGACTCGCTCACGGTGAGGGTGTATCCAAAGCACTCTACCGAGTCCCCGACAGCGGGGAGCTCTCCGAGCCGCTCGACGATCATTCCGCCGATCGTGCGTGCGTCACACCCGAACTCGACACCAAGTGTCTCCTCCACGTCCTTGATCTCCACCGAGCCGGCGAATCGGTAGATGCCGTCCGATGAGAGCCGGACCGCACGATCTTCAGGTCTGCGGAAGGTGTCGAAGAGATAGTCGACCATTGCCGTGTAGCTCACGACGCCAAGCGTGCCCCCGTACTCATCAACGACGACAGAGAGGTCCGCACTGCTGTTGATCATCTCAACCGCGAGTTCCCGAAGCGGCTTGGAGGCCGGAACCGCGTAGACGTCGCGAGAGAGCTTTGCAAGGCGTACATCGGTCTCGCCGCGCACCCGATAGGAGACGAGGTCGACCCGTCTGACGTAGCCGGTGATGTGGTCGAGATCGGACTTGTGGAGCGGAATAAGATCGACGTCACTGCCAATCGTATTGTCACGCAGCTTCTCAATGAGCTCGTCGACGCTGCTCGCGGCGTCTGCCGAGACCAGGTCGATCCGCGGGATCATGACATCGGCGGCGGTCTTCTCACGAAACCGAAAGAAGCGCTCCAGGAGGGCGAGCTCCGATTGGTCGATCGTATCGTTCTCAAATCCCATACGAATCGCAGAGAGAACAGCGAGGTTTCGAGCCTCCGCATCGGCCCGGCGATTCTCCGGATAGGCCGAGAGGACCAGCTTCCGTATCGCACCGAGGGGCACAACGATGGGACGGAGCACGGGATAGATGAGGTTGAGAATGCGTTCGGCAAAGACGGAGAATCCGAGCGAGTGGCGAATGGCGAAGTTCTTGGGCGTCATCTCGCCAACGATCAAAAGCGTGAGGGTCATGGCGGCGATGGAAATGAGTTCGGCCGACTCGCCGAAGAATCGGGCACCAAGTGCCTCTGAGATTGAGGTGGAGAAGATGTTCACGAACATGTTCCCCGTCAGGATCGTAACCAGGACTTCGTCGGGTTGACGGAAGAGAACCGCGACGACAGTCCTGCGCTTGCCACGCGTTCGCGTCCGAAGAGCGTCCTTTTCAAGGCTATTGAGCGAGAAGAAGGCTGTCTCTGAGCCAGAGAAGAAAGCGGAGAACAGGAGCAAGACCGCCATGAGGGCGGTCTGCACCAGTAGTCCTGGGTCATCCATGTAGAGATAAGTCTACACGCCACCTGTCGCAAGTGTCACGCACCCGGGTCGAGCGGTGACGGGTTACTCCCTATCGCAGGAAGGTCAACCAGACGCCGAGAAATCCAACCCCGGCAGCGAGCACGAGCAGCATGATCGTGGTGCCGGTGTTTCCCAGCATCTTCACAAAACCGGCCAGCTTGCCCGACTCCCAGAGACCTCTCGGCTTCGCGAAGGCGACGATCGCGGTGATGACCGCCCACGCCATGCAGAAGATTCCTACTATCAAGACACCCATTGTTCCTCCTCCGACCGTGTCGGCTATCTGAGTCGTAGCCCTTTCCGCAGTCTTGGAAAGAGCAGCACTACCATGATCAATCCGGTGACGACCGAAAGCAGCATCGCCAGCCCCTGCCCCACCACGCCGCTCCCGACCAGTGCATTACTGACCGATGTGAACATCCAGTAGTTGGGGAAGACGAAGAAGAAGAACTGGAATCGATCGGCGACGAAGATCGATACAAACGGGACCGTGATGAAGAAGGCCATGAGCAATTTGATCAAAGCGAATGCCGTCATCTGGTTGTCTGCGAATGCGCCGATGATGAAGCCAAACGGCAAGGCGACAAAGAGTGCAGCCGCGATTGCAAGCGCAAGCGACGCCGGGGGAACGGCGGCGCCAAGAACGATGTAGGCGGATCCAAAACCGGCTCCGTAGGCGAGAATGACGGCGAGGATGCTGCGCGCCGCAACGTACTCGACCATACGAAGGGGCGAGACCGCCATGGCGCGAATCACCGCGCTCTCCTTCTCGTAGACGATGTTGAACCCCACGAGTATGCCGCCAACAAAGAGGGCAAGGACGACGAGCATGACCGCCGCGTACTCGAGGATGGGAGGTGCCTCTCCCTCGAGATCGGTGATGGCGATCGTCGTGGTATCTGCAAGATCGATGGCGTCTGCCACAATGGTTCGAAATCCTTCGAGAGCACCCTCGTCCTCATTTCCCTCAAGAACCAAGACGAATCGCTCGTCGACCCGATAGAGACCGGGAACGTCGTCGTTCTCCTCGACCCTCTCTTCGAGGGCTGCGAGGCTGGCTACGCGCTCCACGTCGCCATAGCGAGCGAGCTCCGTTGCTACTCGTTGCGGCACAGACTCGTCCACGACCATCGTGAACGTGGTTCCTTGTACGGTGGGCACAACCAGCCTGACGACAAGCGCGAGCACGAGCGGCGAAATGAGACTATAGACCATGATGCTGTCCCTGATAGAGAGCGCGGCATCGAGTTTGAAAAAGTTGGCTATCCTGCGAAACATCTACGCCTCCCTCATGATGCTGCGGCGCACGGCGACCGCGGCGAACACAAGCGCCGCCACGAGCCAGACGCCAAGCGTGAGATACATCGGTTGGGCGAACCCCACCTCGCCGGTTGGGAAGAGGATCTCGGTAGCGCCGAAGATGACTGCGTAGCCCGGAAGAAAGGTGAGCCATCGGGCGCTGAAGGTTGGAATCTGGTAGGGCAGGATCGCGAGCATGTTGATTGAGAGCGCGACAACGCCGGTGACAAACCACTCCGATATGTTCTTGAAGAAGACAGCCACCCCCAGCCCCAGGGCACTCATGAGTGCGGTGGAGATGAGCAGGACCGGAAGCAGCTGCCCAAGTGCGCGCGGACCGATCGTCGCGACGACCATTACGAGGCCGTAGAGGGTGCTCAGGATGGTGAAGACGGCAACCTTTGAGATCACGTAGTTCGCGAGCCCTGAAGGTGTCACACGATAGGCGCGAATGCTCCCTTCGGTCTTTTCGCCAAATACAACGACTGCAACAAAGAGGAATCCAAGGATCATGACTTCGAAGGCGAGCATCACCGTGATCAATCCCTGGTTCGCCGTGAGCGCAGGCGTGCCGGGCCGAAGACTTCGAGAGTCGATGCGCTCCGCGCGATCCTCCCCTCGAAGGGTGGCCGCAATCTCGCGTAGCGCTGCCTCCAGAATGTTGACCTGTGCCGAATCCGGGACGTGCTTGTAGACGATCTCGAATTCGACGGAGCGGCGATCGCCACTGGCAACGATCCCAACGAGACCGTCCGCATCGGCAACCGCCAGCTCAAGCTCCTCGCGCGACTCCGCGAACTCGGCCCCAGCGAGCAGCTCCGAGACAGATCGATCAGAGGTGTCGTCAAAGTAGAGTTGGGATGGACCAAGTGTCAGCTCATCGGCAACAAAGAGCGGAAGAAGCCAGTAGAGACCGATGATGATCGCGAGTGTAACGACGGTCACCAAGATCAGCCCGTTCCGCCATGAGAGAAGCGCGTCCTGTTTGAAGAGCGTCCAGAGGGCCTTCATTCGAGGCCTCGACCGGTCAGCTTGATAAAGATCTGCTCGAGCGTTGCCTCGCGGGTATGGATCGTCCTCACAGGCCGCTCTCGTACCGCGGTCGCAAACGTGTCCTTCGCTGCGTCCGAGTCGACGGAAAAGATCTCGCTCTTCACCGTGCCACCGTCCTCGTACTCCATCTCTACAGATCGTTCGCCGAACTGAAGCTTGAGCTCCTTGGGCGTGTCCATCGCAACGATCTTGCCCTCGTTGATGAAGGCGACGCGATCGCAGAGCTGATCGGCGGTGAACATATTGTGCGTCGTCAGAAAGACGGTGCATCCCTCGTCGCGCTTCTCGCGAATCATCGACTTGATGATCTCAGCCGTGGACGGATCGAGGCCGGAGGTCGGCTCGTCAAGGAAGAGAATCTTCGGCTTGTTCATCAGTGCACGGCAGAAAACAAGGCGCTGCTTCATACCCTTGGAGAAGGCGCCGGCCTTCTTGTGGGCGTCATCCTTCAGGTTCACTCGTTCGAGCAGCCGAATAGGATCGTCAGCCTCCACGTCGAAGAGGCCGGCGAAGAACGAAAGGTTCTCGAATGCGGTGAGTTTCTCGTAGAGATTGGGATGCTCAAACGAAACACCAATTCGATTGAAGAAGCTTGAATTGAGCGAATTGACGGCAACTCCGTCGTACTCCACGGTTCCCGACTGGAGCGTGAGGAGTCCGGTCAGGATCTTCTGCACGGTGCTCTTGCCAGCGCCCGAGGGACCAAGGAATCCAAAGATCTCACCGTCGGCAACGGTGAAGCCGACATCGTCAACGGCAAGCCGCCCTTGCCCGTCGTAGTCGTGGGTCAGGTGTTCAACCTTAATCATGAGATTCTCCTTGAATGAGAATGAGAAGTGATTCGTCTACCAGTCGTAGTTGTCCTGATTCGAGTCCGAGAATTCGTTCGACCGACTCGGTATAGACCTCAAGTGTCTGGACGATTCGATCGGCGGCCGCACGTGACGCATCCGGATCGTCCGAAGCCGCCGCGGGCAGTTCTCGGGCGAACTCGGCCACCATATCGGTCCCAACACGGAGCACGAACCGAGAGGTCTCAATCGGGTGACGCACGCTCATGATCCCCTCGCGGTTGCCCTGCTCGATAATCGCACCAATTCGCGGAGTCATCGCCTCCACGCTTCGCTGTGACATCCGTTCGCGAAGCAGGATGTTGCTGTCGCTGTAGAAGACCTCCGCGAGGGCGGTGAAGAGTTCGCGATTCTGCGCCTTGAACGCATTGGTCGCACCAAAGACGGCGTTGAGCTTCTCCACAGCATTCAGACCCTCTCGAGCGATGACCTCATCCACGACCGCCTCCGACTGCGCGGATGCACGAACGGCGAGCTCGTCCAGAAGCTCTTCTTTCGTGTTGAAGTAGTGGTAGAAGGCTCCCTTGCTTACGCCGACTGCATCAATGATCGAGTTGACACTGGTCTGCTCATATCCGTTCGTCATGAACAGCTGCATCGCAGTATCGAGGAACTCGGTCTTTCGCTCGTCATAATCCTTCACGACGTACATCTGACTCCCTCGTCAGCGGATAGACCGACGGAAGGCACCTACCGACCGTCGGTTTGTACCGACTGACGGTCTGTAGTGTAGCGCAGCATACCTCAGACGTCAAGCGTTCCAAAGTGTCACGAAGCCTGTTGGTCCGACCGAGTGCAGGTCATTTGGGCAGAACGAGCTACGAGGTATGGTGCTGCGAGTTGCAGTGTCGATGCGAGCATCTCTCCCGCGCACCGTGATCTATTCGATGTGGACCAACAGGCTTCGTGACACTACCCAAAAGTCGCTGAGTTCTTTCAGATGGTCCGCCGCGGCCTACGTGACCGCAAACTCGTGGAAGAGCGGCTCAGGCGCACCGAGTTCAACTCCGCGTGGGCCGGGCGAGCAGCTGCCAATCGTCAATGCGAAGGCCCCGGGCTCGACCACAGACGATCCGTCATCGAGAACGAGACGCATCGCGGCCGCGGGAACCTCGAGGTCGACCTCAACGCTCGATCCCGCAGCGACGGAGACGCGACGAACGGCACAGAGCGAGGCGTTCGGGGTCCGCGCACTTCCCTCGCGATCGGTGATGTAGATCTGAACGACCTCCTCCGTCTCTCTGTTGCCGTGGTTCTGGAGTTTGATCGTGACCGGGAGCGACTCGCCGGAAGCGACGCTGGTGGGGGCGTTGAGGTCGCTATAAGTGAGCGAAGTGTAGGTGAGACCGTAGCCGAACGGGTAGAGCGGCTCCTCGCTCATGTACCGATAGGTCCGGCCGGCCATCGCGTAGTCGTCGAATGGCGGAAGCTGATCAACGGAGCGAGGGAATGTGACCGGAAGCTTTCCTGAGGGTGAGACATCACCAAAGATGATTCGAGCAAGCGCTTCCCCGCCCTGCTCGCCGGGATACCACATGTAGAGCACGGCATCGGCGATCTCGTGAATCTCAGGGATGGAGACGGCGCTTCCGCCCGCGAGAATGACCACCAATGGATACCCGGTGCCTTTGAGCTTCCGCAGTCGCTCGATCTGATGCGCTGGAAGACCGATCTGGGTCCTGTCTCCTCGCTCCCCGGAGAGGATCGCCTCGCCCTCTTCACCCTCGAGCATCGGTACCAGCCCCATGACGGCAATGATCGCCCCAAAATCATCGAACTTGCCGGGGATGCCCCAATCGATGGGATTCACGTTCTCTCGGTCCACGAGATTGCCCATTCGATACTCAATCTTGTAGTGCTCGGGCGCCGCGCCAACGAGCCCTTCAAGAACAGTGACCAGGCGGTCGCTCACGCCAAAGTAGTTGCCAAGGAGAACATCTGTTGAGGTGGCGTTGTGTCCCGTGACAAAAATGCGCTCCGGCTCCGGCCCACGCGTGAACGGAAGGACTCCATTGTTCTTCAGAAGGACAATCGACTTCTCGGCTGCTTCCCGCGCAAGCGCGACGTGCTCGGGTGCTCGGACCCGATCGACGCCGATCCCGGCGAATGGATCCCGCTCCGGGGGATCGAACTGACCGAGCCTGAAACGAGTGCGAAGCAATCTTCTGAGGGAGGCGTCGACATCCGACTCCTCAAGAAGGCCTTTCTCGATCGCTAACTCGAGCGACTCGTAGACCGTGCCGCAGTTGAGATCGCAGCCGCGTTTCACCGCGAGCGCGGCCGACTCTTCGGGTGAGCCGGTGACCTTGTGATGGTCGTGGAAGTCTCCAATGGCGCCACAGTCGGAGACCACGTGCCCCTCGAAACCCCACTCCCCGCGAAGAATCTCTTCCAAGAGGAGGGCGCTCCCACAACACGGTTCGCCATTGGTGCGGTTGTAGGCGCCCATAAACGCCTCCACACCCTCTTCCGCGAGGCGCTTGAAGGCGGGCAGATAGGTCTCACGCAGATCCTTCTCACTTACCACCGCATCAAAGACATGCCGCTCGGCCTCCGGACCGCTGTGCACAGCGAAGTGCTTCGCGCATCCCGCCGCCTTCAGATAGCCGTCGACCTCTTGCTGGAGCCCTCGCACGAAGGCGGCACCCAGTTCGCCGGAGAGGAAGGGATCCTCGCCGTAGGTCTCCTGCCCGCGCCCCCAGCGAGGGTCACGAAAGATGTTCACGTTGGGCGTCCAGAAGGTCAGGCCTCGGTACTGTCCGCGCAAGCCGGCCTTGACGGCGGCGTTGTACTTCGCACGAGCCTCCTCGGCGATCACCTCACCCACTCGCTCCATCAGGTCAGGGTCAAAGGCAGCGGCAAGGCCAATCGCCTGCGGGAAGACGGTCGCGCGCCCCGCTCGGGCGACCCCGTGCAGACACTCGTTCCACCAGTGATAGGCGGGAACCCCAAGGCGATCGATCGCAGGGCTGTCCGAGAGAAGCTGCGAACACTTCTCCGCACGCGTCATTCGGGAGACAAGGTCGTTGATGCGCGCCTCAATCGGCTGATCGGGATCGAGATAGGGTTTGGTTTCGGCCATGCTCCGATCGTGTGGCGCCGGCTCTGCGTTGTCAAGGTGCAACGTCGCCAATCGAGATGTCGATTGGTGAAGACGCGTGGCGAATGGTGACTACACGTTTACATAGCGAACGAGTTCGATGCCCACGTTCTCGCAGTAGTCGACGATCTCAATATCCATGAACATGCGTCTCTGGCGATTGCGCTGGATGGCAACGTCGCCCTTCGCGAGTCCTTCGTGGATAAACCGCTGCATCTCTTCATCCTTGGTCGCAGGGTGGCCAATCAGGAGGTAGGTACCACCCTCGACATTGGCAAGGACGTCGGCAAGCTCGGTCCCGGGGTGCTCCGCCGGTCCGTCCCAGCCGGGGACACTTCCAACTCGCCCCTTCTCTCGCAGCATGCGATCAGATACGAGGCCTTTCTCTTCAGCGAACTCGATCAGTCGCTCAGACAGCCCGGGAACTCGGCCAACCAGCATGTGCTCGTCCAGGTAGCTGAGTCTGAAGCCCAGATTAATAAGGAGCTCGTACTGAGCTTCGACCTCGTGCATGAGGGCATCCAGATCAGGATTCATCTTCGCCAGAGCATCAACGGTATAGGGGAGCGAGCCATCCTTTCGCGTGAAGCTCTTGGAAGCGTCGCCCTTCGTCAGTGGTCCCCAACGAAGGTTCTGCCACTCGGCGGTCAGCGTTACGTGGAAGCCAAAGTCGACTCGCGTTCCCAACTCGCCCAGCACCTGAAATGCGTTTCGGATGGCGGGTGCCGGTGCCATCAGGCTGATGTTCCGAACAATGCCCTGCTGGACGGTGTCGCGTATTGCCCGGTTGGCGATCTGGTGCATTCCTGCATCGTCTGCTCGGGTCACGAGTCTGATCCCACTCATGATGGCCTCCTGTGCGTTTGCCTTAGAATAATGTGGATTGCATGGGGTGTCATTCCCTTCTGCTAAAGAGAGTTGGACTGGAAACTATGGAGATCGGCTCTGACCGTCCGGACGGTCGATTGGAAGCCGGCATCCTCGGTCGATCGAGGACGTTGATCGGTGATTCTGTACTCCTTGACCACGTGTGCAGGAGTCCCCGCGAGCAGAACGATCCGGTCGGCGAGGAAGGCAGCCTCTTCGATATCGTGTGTCACAAAGAGGACGGAGGCATCTGTTGATGCCCAGATGCTCAGAAGCTCGTGTTGAAGGGTTCGGCGAGTCACAGCATCAAGCGAGCTGAACGGTTCGTCCATGAGGAGAAGTGACGGGCGGACGGCGAGAGCTCTCGCAATGCCGACGCGTTGGCGTTGCCCACCGGAGAGCTGGCCGGGAAAGCGTCTGCCGAGCTCTCCAAGGCCAACAAGCTGGAGCGCCTGGAGCGCCCGCTCATGCCGCTCGCTCTTGTCCAGATCGAGTTCTTCGAGTCCCAGCTCGACATTGGCCTGAACGCGACGCCACGGAAAGAGGCGCGGCTCTTGGAAAACAAAGCCGAACGGCCGCGAGCCCGATGCTCCGGCAGCGGCCGACACTTCGACCGACCCGGCACGAGGCTCAAGCAGTCCGCAAACGACCCGGAGGAGCGACGACTTGCCTACCCCCGAGACACCGCACACGACGACAAACTCGCCACGGTCAACATGAAGCGAGACGCCCTCCATAACGGGCGGAGATGATGGTTCAAATCCGACGCTGATCTCGTTCAGGCTTACAATGTTGTCCATTTGAGCGTCACCCGCTCTATGGATACAAATACCAGGTCCGTAAGGCCATAGAGAAGCGCGATCGTCACCATGTAGACCGCGACAACATCAATGGCGAGGAGACCGCTCGCCTCCATCATCCGCTGACCAATTCCGGAGATGCCAAAGAGTTCTGCCGCAACCACCGTCATCCATCCCTGACCAAGGCTGGTTCGAAGCCCAACGAGCATGCCTGGTGCGGCTGCCGGAAGGATCACCTTTCTTAGTCTCGCGAAGAATCGCTCGTGCCCAAAGACACGGGAGACTTCGATGAGGCTTTTGTCTACGGATCGAACGGCTCCACTGGTTGCGAAGTAGTTAATCCAGAAGACGCCGATCGAAATGATAAAGGCCGCCGATCGTTCGGTGATTCCGAACCAGATGATTGCGAATGGGATCCAGGCGAGCGGTGGTATTGGGCGGAGCACACGGACGATCCACGCCTGCAGGTCCTCGAGAATGGGAACGAGGGCGACAAAGAGCCCAAGCGCCATGCCAAGCACGGTGCCAATGGCGAGACCGAGTCCGTAGTGGCGCAGGCTCGAGGCAACCATGCGCTGCCAGATGCCACGCTGTATCTCTGCAAGAAGGGTTCCCGGGATATCCGAAGGACGCGGAATCAATGCGCCCGAAACGACCCCGGAGCGCGCGAGAAGCTCCCAGGCGGCCAGGAAGGCGAGAAGCCCTCCCAGCCCAAGGAGCCACGTCCGTAGCTTTCCGGACGCCCGGAGCTTACCGGGTCGCGTTCTCGTAGAATGAGGTGTCAAAGAGTTCATCAAGGTCCACGGGGGCGGCAAGCGACCCGGTTTCGAGCTGGAAGTCGTGCATCCGCTGCGTTGGTTCGCGGATCGCACGAGGGTCCGCCAGGTAGTTCGTGGACGGCGAGGCGAGCGCCGCTTCGATGGTCGCCGGATCAACGAGGCCGGCACCAATGAACTCGACGGCGTGTGCGGCGGCGCGCGGGATGTCCGAGATCAGAAGCTCTGTTGCACGAACATGGAGATCAACGAGCGCCTGAACGGCATCGGGGTATTGATCGATGATCTCGTTTCGGACCGCGAGAACGGCACCCGGCTGTCCTGGGAACATTTCCGATGCTCGGGTGATCACCTGGGCGCTCGGGTCGCGCTCCTGGACGATCGTCAGCGTCGGCTCAAGGATCGATGCTCCATCGACGCTTCCAGCGAGCAGTGCCTGCTGCACTTGGTCGGCGCCCATCGGGATGATCTCAAGCGCGTCGAAGCTCACGCCCAGCTGCTCCTGCAGCCAGAACCGAAGAACGATATCGGGCACGGAACCCTGCGGGAAGGTCGCAATCTTCGCCTTCCTCCCCTCGCCCGCCTCAAAGTCGGCAAAGACCGCTGCAGGATCGGCACCATCCCAGTAACCGGCGAGATTGTCACGGGCGATCAGCCCGATCTGCTCCACGATGTTCGAAGCGACGACCGTGATCTCCTGACCGCGCCCCTTCGCAACAAGGGCCGGTCCAATGCCAAAGAACATGACGTCGAGTTCGCCGCTGGCGAGCGCCTGAACCATCGCGGGTCCGTTCGGGAATCGTGTCAGCTGGAAGTCGAGGTTGGCCTCATCGGTCCAGCCCTCACCCTCCATCACAAAGACTTGGGCAACCGGCAGGATCGGCATGTAGCCAACCTCAAGCGTCACCGGCTCCGAGAGTGCTGTCGCGCCCTCATCCGTATCGGCCGCACCGCCTGCAACGGCACTCCCTGCGGCCACAAGCAAGGCAAGAATCGCCACGGCGATTCGTCCTGTTTCTCTCATCTCAACCTCCGAAGTCAACTTTCTTGATTGAATTAGTCAAGAAATAGCCAAACGATCCATCAGCGTCAAGCACTACGAAGGGTAGACACCGGTCGAGATGTATCGATCACCTCGATCACAGATGATGGCCACGATTACCGCGCTCTTCTCGCCTGCCTCGTCAAGCTCGTGAGCCAGATCAAGGGCAACCGCGACATTGCCTCCGGAGGAGATGCCGGCGAAGATCCCCTCGCGCGAGGCGAGTTCGCGCATGGTTTGCACCGATCTGTGTCTGTCGATCTCTCTCCGCTCCGAGAGCTCCTCCGGATGGAAGATGCGTGGCTGATACGCCTCCGGCCAGGCGCGGATGCCGGGGATGCCGCCCAGTCGATCCGGCACCACACCAACAATGCGAACCTCTGGGTTTTGTTCGCGAAGGTAGCGCCCCGTTCCCATGATTGTTCCGGTCGTTCCGGTGGAGGCGACGAAGTGCGTTACGCTCCCGTCGGTGTCCCGCCAGATCTCCGGCCCGGTCGTCTCGTAGTGGGCGCGGGGATTGTCCTCATTGGCGAACTGATCAAGGATGACGCCCCTTCCTTCGGATTCCATCTGCCGGGCGAGATCGATCGATCCCTCCATGCTCGCGTCGCGAGGTGTGAGTACCACCTCGGCTCCGTACGCCTTCATCACCGCACGTCGCTCCGCGCTCATGTGCTCCGGCATGATCAGAATCATCTTGTAGCCTCGAACGGCCGCTACCATTGCCAGAGCGATCCCTGTGTTGCCGCTGGTGGCCTCAATCAGCGTATCGCCACGCTTGATCCTGCCCGTCTCCTCGGCTCGTCTGATCATGCTGAGCGCGGGCCGATCCTTTACCGAACCGGCCGGGTTATCGCCCTCCAGCTTCACCAGAACCGTATTGGGCCCGGTGTAGAGCGATCGAAGCCGAACAAGCGGGCTGTTCCCGATGCACTCCTCGATGGTCTTCACGTTCATGCGTACAACATATGCCTTGACCGCATGGGTGCAAACCCAGAGGATGGCTCGCAGGAGTTCCGATGAAGGTCACACTAAAGCGTGTCAACAAGGCGGTCCATCTGGAGGCTGAGAACGGACTTGGCAATACCGTTCACACCGACGGGCCTGAAAAGAACGGCGGCGAAGGCAAGGGCTTCCGTCCCATGCAACTCGTTCTCGCGGCCCTTGGCAGCTGCACATCGACCGATCTCGTGCTCATCTTGGAGAAGCAGCGGCAGCGCCTTGATCACTTCGAGATCACCGTCACCGGGGAACGCCCCGATACCGTCCCCTCTCCATTCAGCGCGATCCACCTCCACTACGATCTCTTTGGAGAGATCGACGAGGGGAAGGCGGCGCGAGCGGTGGAACTCGCGGTAACCAAGTACTGCTCCGTCGGCGAGATGTTAAAGCAGAGCGTTGACATCACCTTTGATTTTGCCGTCAACCCGGAGCGTTCATGAAGCGCGACTCCGAGTCGATTCGCAGACAAGCTGAACGAGGTCCTCACCGGGAGCACAGCGTCCCGATCTTTATGACATCGAGCTTCGTCTTTGACTCCGCCGAACAGGCTCGCGACCTCTTCACCGGCCAGGAAGAAGGACTCATCTATTCGCGTTACGGCAACCCGAACACAGACGAGTTTGTAGATAAGCTCTGCGCCCTCGAGGGAGCGGAAGACGGGCTTGCCACGGCGACCGGGATGGCCGCGATGTTCGCCTCGATCGCGGGCCTCGTGCGTTCCGGGGATCACATCGTGGCATCGCGGGCGCTCTTTGGATCAACGCTCGCGATCATGAACACGATCCTCCCAAGATGGGGCGTGACCACAACGCTTGTTGACCCCAAAGACCTCGACGAATGGAAATCCGCGACGAAGCCGGAGACGCGCCTCTACTTCGCCGAGACGCCGAGCAATCCCGGCCTTGAACTGATAGACATTGCCGCGCTCGCCGAGATTGCCCGAGAGATGGATGTGATTCTGAGCGTCGACAACTGTTTTGCGACACCACTCATCCAACGACCAATCGAGCTTGGGGCGCACATCGTCACTCACTCGGCCACCAAATTCATTGATGGCCAGGGCCGAACGCTGGGAGGTGCGATTCTTGGTGATCGGTCGCTGATCAATGAATTGCGCTTCTTCACGCGCCAGACCGGTCCGGCTCTCTCCCCGTTCAATGCGTGGGTCCTGTCGAAGAGCCTTGAGACACTCTCGGTCCGGCTCGACCGGCACTGTTCAAATGCGATGGAACTCGCCACTCACCTCCAGAGCGATTCTCGGGTCACGTGGGTTCGCTACCCCTTCCTGGAGAGTCATCCTCAGCACGAGCTGGCAAAGCGACAGATGTCGATGGGTGGCGGTCTGGTCACATTCGAGGTTGCCGGCGGCGTCGAAGGCGGAATGGCCTTTCTGAACGCCCTCTCCATGGTCACCAGGTCATCGAACCTTGGGGACACGAGAAGCATCGCGACCCATCCGGCGACCACGACTCACTCTCGCCTGACTGAAGACGAGCGCGCCCTCGTGGGAATCACGCCAGGCACGATCCGCCTCTCCGTCGGCCTTGAAGAGATCGCAGACATCATCAACGACGTCGACCAGGCATTGGCAACCATCTCGTAGTCGTCACGCCAACAAAGAAAGCACTTACCCGTTCTCCCGGCGTGAACAGAACGGCTCGGGAGGATGTCGCAGCATCCAATTATTTTGACTTTTCTGAATAATCTGAATATACTGACTACGTGGATCAGTATGAAATTGAAGCAATCGCATCGGTCGATGCTCGCGGACAGATCGTTCTGCCAAAGGCGGCTCGACGAGCGCTCGGCCTTGAAGCGGGTTCAAAGCTCGCGGTGGCCGTGAAACTCCACGGCGGAACTCCCTGCTGCATCACGTTGATGCCGGTGGGGGCACTGGAGGAGCGAGTACGAGAGGTTGTGGACGCACGCTCGGAAACGAGAGCTTCAGAGAGATAAGGAGTGAATATGGGTTCGGTTCATGAGGAAGTTCGGGCACGATACGGTGCCGCGGCCCGCGCAGCTGAGTCGGAAATCGCAGACGCTTCTGCGGAATGCTGCGGCGGCAGCGCGGAGAAGCAGGACATGGAGCAGGCGAGCTCGTGGTGCGGCGGGTCCCAAGTCGTGAGCATTGCAGATTCGCGTGAGGAAACGGCCGGCAGCTGCTGCGGATCTCGCGGCGGCAGCACTCAATTCGGCTACTCGATCGAGGAACTCAAAATGCTTCCCGACGGCGCGGACCTCGCCTTGGGTTGCGGCAACCCCACTGCGATCGCAACGATCTCCGAGGGCGAGACAGTTGTCGACCTCGGCTCCGGGGGAGGAATCGATTGCTTCCTCGCGGCGGCACGCGTTGGGGACTCGGGCCGGGTGATTGGGGTCGACATGACATCCGACATGATCGAACTCGCGAGGAGGAATGCGAAAAAGGCGAACGCGACAAACGTCGAGTTCCGGCTCGGCGAGATCGAACACCTACCAATCGCGGACAATACGGCGGATCTGATCATCTCCAACTGCGTAATCAACCTCTCGCCTGACAAACCTCAGGTCTTCCGCGAAGCATTCCGTGTCCTCGCTCCTGGAGGGCGGTTCACGGTAAGCGATGTCGTTGTCGACGGGACACTCAGTGAGGATATCAGCGACAACGTCGCCCTGCTCACCGGATGCATAGCCGGGGCCCTACCCCGCGAAGCGTTCCTGCAAGGCCTTCGAGAAGCCGGGTTCACGGATGTTCAAGTCGAGAAAGAGACGAATTACACGAAGGTTGAACACCTGGAGGGTCTCGCCAGGGAGTCCGGGATCTCCAACGAGGTCGCGGTCGAGATCGCCGCAACCCACAAGAGCGCCATCATTTCCGCCCGGAAGCCTGAGGTTAGCCTCGGTCGATGAGGTCGTACTCGGCCATGTAGTAGGGGTGGTTCGGATCGAACTCCGTCAGGGTCCGCCCTTGGGCAACTCGACCTGCGGGTCGGACCCGGCCCGGATCGCCTGTCGCGGCGTCTCCAAGGTCCTTTCTCATCTCTTCGACTCGCTTCGTCAGCGCTGCCACAGTCTCCGGCTCGTCCCTGTAGACGTCATTGGTTTCACCGGGATCCTTGCCAAGATGATAGAGCTCGCGCATCTCCTGGTCGCGCTTGCGCAGATGGAGCTTCCAGTCGCCAACCCGAACCGCCTCAATCGAATCGTAGTGATAGTAGAAGAACTCCGAGCGCGCTGAGTCACTCGTCCGCCCGGTAAGCAGATCCGAAAGGTCGACTCCGTCTATCACGTCGCGCGAAGGTGCCTCTGCCCCCGTCAGCGCGGCGATGGTGGGAAGCAGGTCGATCGAGCTCGTCAGGCCGCTTTGCACCACGCCTGCCGGTATGGTTCCCGGCGACCAGGCGATCAACGGAACTCGCTGCCCGCCTTCCCACGTCTGTCCCTTCGTGCCGCGGAGATTACCGTTCGACGGACCAAAGTCCGCTCGGCTGCCGTTGTCCGAAGTGAAGAGCACAATGGTGTCTTCACGGAGCCCGAGCTGCTCCAACTCGTGCATGAGCACGCCCATCGCCCAATCGATTGCTGCAACGGCTCCGCCGTAGGGTCCGTTCTCGCTCTCCCTGAGGAAGCGCTCTTGAACATAGTGCGGCAGATGGACGTGCATGTGCGCGAAGTAGAGGAAGAACGGCGTATCTCTCTTCTCCCGCATGAACCTCCGGGCGTCTTCGACGTAGCGCGCCGTGATCGCGGCCTGATCGGGCTGTGCCTCCATCACCTCCTCGTCGCGCATGAGGGGGAGCGGCGGGTAGTCGGGCATATCGGGCTGGCGCCCCATATCGTTGCTGTAGGGAATCCCGTAGTAGCCATCAAATCCGTGACGTGTTGGAAGGAACTCAGGCTGATCGCCGCAATGCCACTTCCCTACGATCCTGGTGGCGTACCCCTGCTCCTTGAGCATGCCGGCTATGGTCGTCTCGGACGTGTTGAGTCCAATCGGCTGGCCCGGAAAGAGCACCCACTGGCCGTCAAAGTCGCCAAAACCGATTCGGCGCGGATAACAGCCGGTAAGCATCCCGCCGCGAGAAGGTGAGCAGACCGGAGAGGCCATGTAGAAGTCGGTAAACCTCATTCCCTCAGCCGCGAGGCGGTCGAGATGAGGCGTCTTGTGAAGCGGGTGACCGTAGCAGGCGAGATCTCCCCAGCCGAGATCGTCGCAGTTCACCAGGATTACGTTTGGCTGTCGAGGCATGCCTGATCGTATACAAAGCGCTTGGCCCATGCCAGCGGCCCGAGCCGGTGGAAAAAGTCGTTGACACTACGATCGTCGAAGACTAGCGTCAGAGACGGGCCATGAACGAAGGCAGGAAGCAGAGCAGACGATTCGCGCTTTTTGGGACTGCGTTTGGAGCCATGTTCCCCGCCGTGGCCTCAGTTCTTGTCTTTGCTTTTAACGCTTCAACTGGGCCTCTTCTTATCATCATCGCGCTCGCGATTCCGATCCTTGGCGGCGTTGGCTACCTCATTGGTGTTCGAGAAGACCGACTCGTTACCGTCACCGGCGATCTGGAAGGCCGTGTCGCGGAACGCACCTCAGCGATTCAGAGCATGCTGGATGTGACCGGCGATGGCTTCCTCACCTTCGGCTCTGACTACCTTGTCCAGCCGGAGTACTCGAAGCCTGCCGAAACGATCTTTGGAGGCGAAATAGGCGGGAGGCGAGTGCCGGACCTGCTCTTTATTGAGGATTCCGAACGGCAGGAGTTCGTCGAAGGGCTCGACCTCTTCTTCAAGGGGAATGCCAAGGCCGACGTGATCTTTGACCTTCTCGAGAAACGAGTTGAGGTTGGCGAGCGGGTGATCAGCGTTGACTATCGAGCCATCGACGACGCGACCGTGCTGCTCGCCCTCACCGACATCACAGACCAGGAGCGCCTGGAGGCCGAGGTCGCGGAGCAGAACCGCCGACGCGATCTGATCCTGAAGGTGGTTTCGAACAAGACCTACTTCGCAAGTTATGTCGAAGAGGCGAACGAGCTCTTCCAGGTCTTGGACGCCGTGGCGAGCCATCGCACCAGCGCGATTCCGGACGAGACGGCGGAGAAGCTGGCTGCGCAGGTTCATACGTTCAAGGGGAATGCGAACTTCCTTGGATTCACCCGCACGGCGACCGTCGCACACGACTTCGAGGATCAGTTGATCGCACTTCCTATCCTGCAGGGTGAGATTGATCTCTCCTCCGAGGTGTTCGTCTTCAAGCGGCAGTTCTACGAAGAGTACAACGCGATTGCAGAGACCCTTGGCGACCAGTGGATCAACGACCTTTCGACCATCAGCATTCCGGTGGTGAGCGTCCGGAAGGTTGAGCAATACGTCCGCGGAAAGTACGGATCAGATCGAGCGCTCGTCCGCGCGATGGAGCAGCTACGAAGCGTCCCATTCGCGTCTCTCTTCTCACGGTTTCCACAGCTGGTCGCCGACCTGGCGGGACGACGTGGAAGACGAGTGAAGCCCGTTTCCATTCGAGGGGGTGAGTTCCGAGTCCTTCCCGAGCACTACGAGGACCTTGTGAACTCAATGACGCATATCGCCAGGAACATGGTTGATCACGGCGTTGAGAGCCCGGCGGAACGGGAGATGAAAGGGAAGTCTGAGCTGGGAACGATAACTATCGACATTGACAAGGAGCAGGACGATCTGACGGTGAGCTTCACCGATGATGGCCGGGGGATATCGTTCGCCGCGGTAGAGGCGAAAGCACGCGAACTGGGTATGATCACCAACGGCACGGAGCCGACCAGGTCGCAGCTCCTTGGATACCTGTTCAGCGCCGGGTTCAGCACTGCGGACGAGGTGACAATGGTCTCCGGGCGTGGTGTGGGACTCAATGCCGTTCAGATGGCGGTCCAGCGACTGGGTGGGAAGATCGCCGTTGAGAGCCGGCCCGGACGAGGGACGACCTTTCGCATCACCGTGCCGGCACGCGGGGCGAGACGGAGGAGAGTGAAGTGAAAGCTGAGTACGCGAACGTCTTTATACGAGGCGCCACCACCGTCTTCACTCAGGAGATTGGGATCAACCTGACGAGAAAGAGCCTCACCAAGAAGGCGGCACCGGTCCCGAGTCTCCCCATATCGATTGTCATAGGAATCACAGGCGGAATCAGAGGTCAGGTCGTCTACAGTATGGACTCGAACTTCGCCTTCGCCGTTACGAAGGCAATGATTCCAAACAAGCTTCCATCCGAGCTGAAGAAGCTCACCAACAGCGCGGTCAGCGAGATAGCCAACATGATAACCGGTCAGGCGAGCATCCAGCTGGCGGGCGAGGACATGATCATTCACCTCACGCCACCGGCTGTGTTCAGCGGTTCCGACATGACGGTTGACTTCCTGTCGATCCCGACGATCTGCCTCAGCTTCATTTCGGAGATCGGTTCGATCGAGATCAATGTCGCGTTCACGGAAGGTGGGGATTCCTGATGACTACCGGGCTCATCGTAGACGACGCGGCAGTTATGCGGATACGACTCCGCGACATTCTTGAGACGAAGTACAAGGTGGTCGCTGAGGCCTCCAATGGGCTTGAGGCAGTGGAGCTCTACGAGAAGTACACGCCGGACTTTGTCACGCTCGACATCACCATGGCGCAGATGAACGGAATAGAAGCGCTTGAGCAGATCCTCGCTCGTGATGCGGATGCTCGCGTCGTCATTGTGAGTGCCGTCGGCCAGAAGAAGATGGTCTTCGACTGCATCGCGAAGGGAGCGAAAGACTTCATCATCAAGCCGTTTGAACCCGACCGGGTTCTGGTGGCGATCGATCGCCTCTTTACCTGATTGCTGTTTCCCTTCTTCCAAGAACGTCCACGCCTCGTCGTCGCAGTGGGAGTCTCGTTCACATCTCTCTCTTCAATACTGATTCGGTTCTCCGCCGCACCTCCCCTCGTCATCGCGGCCTATCGACTGGTGTTCACCGTCCTGCTTGTCACGCCGCTCTACCTGCGGGAACGTCGATTGCGACCAGGCGGAGCATCTGAGCGTAGAGACACACGGCCACGAAGGCGCGAATTCCTACTCTCCGCCGTGAGCGGTGCCTTCCTGGCACTGCACTTTGGTCTGTGGATCACCTCGCTCTCGTATACTTCGGTTGCGAACTCCACCGTTCTCGTCTCCACCCACCCCATCGTGGTCGCCATTGCGAGCGCCCTCTTCCTTCGTGACCCGATTCGAAAGAGGAGCATTCCATTCATGTTGACCGCCGTCGCGGGGAGCGTTCTACTCGTGGCGGGCGACAGAGGCACGGCGAACTCGAGCTCGATCGGCGACCTTCTGGCCTTTCTTGGAGCGGTCTCGGTGGGCGGCTACATCATCATTGGACGAGTGGTTCGAGAACGGCTCAGCGTCAACGAGTACACGATGATCGTCTACCCCGTCTCAGCGATTCTCCTCTCGATTGGGGCGATCGTCTCCGGCGCATCGCTCGGACCCTACCCGGTCAGGGAGTTCGCTCTCTTCCTTGCGCTCGCGCTCTTCTGTACGGTACTTGGACACAGCCTCTACAGCTGGGCGCTCAGGTTCGTCCGTCCTACCTTTGTCTCAACGAGCACCCTGGGCGAACCAGTGTTGGCGTCGGCTCTGGCGGCAATCGTCTTTGGAGAGATCCCGACGCTTCACTCGCTCGCCGGCGCAACGGTAATTCTCGTCTCTATCTTCCTGTTCGTTCGAACCGAAACGAGAGCTGCTACGGGCGAGCCCCGGACCGAAGCGGAAGACCCAGAAGCGCCCAGTCCCTGATCCCGCCCTGCAGCACAAGGACGTCGGTGAAACCAACGGCGATCAGCTGGGAGGCCGCGGCGAGACTCGTCTCTTCAGCGGGGCAGGCGCAGTAGGTAATCGCAGTCTGTCCGCGGCTTTCGAGTTGGCTTGCCGCGCCCTGCATCTGCTGAAGCGGAACGTTTATGGCACCCGCGAGGTGCGTCTCAAGGTAGGCCACCTCTGATCGAACATCTACCAGAACGGCGTCCCCTGCTTGGACCATTTCGAACGCCTCTTCAGGACCTATCAGTGCGCCCGGCTCCTGCCGACCGCCCGCAAAAGCCGGCACTACCGCCAGCGTCAGGAGCAAAAAGATGATGAACCGTCGTCGCATTCCATCCTCCGGCGCCACTGTACGCGGGGGCACGTTTCTTGACAACTGACCTAAGGCATTTATGCTTATACTCCTTACTGGCAGAGGTTTAGCCGTGAATGCGAATCAACTTGATCTGACAAATGCACGGTTCGTTGACGAACTGTATGAGAGCTGGAAGGTCGACCCAACCAGCGTCGATACCGAGTGGCAGACCTACTTCGCAAAACTCGACAACGGCGGCGTCGCCGACATGGGTCTCGAACTCAAGGGCGTCCGCTCTACAACACGGCTCGCAGAGAACGACGACGAAGCGGGTTTTGCTCCCCACGGATCGCTCCCCGGTCACATGCCCGGCATTCACCGCGAGCCTACCGGCGACTCTAGCCACGCCTACAAGCAGTCGCGGGTCAATAGCCTCCTCTGGGCCTACCGGGACATCGGCTATATCCACGCCAATATCAATCCACTCGAAGACTACAGCACCCCTGCGCTCAGATACATGTTCTACACCATGGAGGGCACATACGACGCACTCTCCCTGGAGGAGTTCGGACTCGATGAGTCGGATCTCGACCGAGAGTTCTCTGCCGGTCGCTACCTGAAGTCGGAGCCGGACACCCTGCGCAACATCCTCGCCGAGATGAAGGAGATCTACTGCGGAACGCTCGGCGTGGAGATCCTACACATTCAGAACAAACCGATGCGCCGCTGGCTCATCGAGAAGCTTGAGCGGCCCGAATCACGACGCATCTGGACGACTCAGCACAAGATGCGATTTCAGAAGGACCTCATCAAAGCGGAAGAGTTCGAACGATTTTTGCAGTCGAGCTACATAGGCCAGAAACGGTTCTCGCTCGAGGGCGGCGAGTCGCTCATTCCCGCGATGCGCTACCTCATCGACTCCGCAGCGAACCACGGGCTCCAGGAGATCGTGGTAGGGATGGCTCACCGCGGCCGGCTCAATGTCTTCACGAACGCCCTGCGGAAGCCGGGCGTCGAGGTCTTCGCTCAGTTCGAGGATAGCTACCAGCCACAGACCTACGGCGGCAGCGGTGACGTCAAATACCACCTTGGGCACAGCTTCGACCTTGAGATCGCGGGCGGCAAATCGATTCACATCAGTCTTGTCGCGAATCCCAGCCACCTTGAAGCCGTAGACGGTGTAGTGGAAGGAAAGGCACGCGGCATTCAGCGCAGGCGCGGCGACAAGAACCGGAAGAAGGTTCTCCCGGTCCTCATCCATGGAGACGCGGCGTTCAGCGGTCAGGGTGTCGTCGCAGAGACCTTCAACCTGAGTCAGCTCCGTGGCTACCGAACCGGCGGCACGGTGCACATCATCGTCAACAATCAGATTGGCTTCACAACGGCGAGTCGGGACGCACGGAGCACGTTCTTCGCGACCGATATCGCGAAGTCTCTCCCGTGCCCAATCTTCCACGTTAACGGGGATGATCCGGAGGCTGTCGTCCGAGGCATCGATCTGGCGCTCCGCTACCGGCAGAAGTTCGGCTACGACGCCGTCGTTGACATTCAGTGCTACCGAAGACTCGGACACAACGAAGCCGATGAGCCCTCATTCAGCCATCCAATGATGTACGCGATGATCAAGAATCATCCGAGCGTCACGGCCCTCTACGGTGAGCGCCTCGCGAAAGAGGGGTCGTTCTCCTCAGAAGACCAGGCCGCATTCAAGAAGACGTATGTGGATGTGCTCAAGGAGGAGCTCGCAAAGGCGCGAGGCGGACAGAAGCCGAACATCGACGACGCATTCGAGACCGGCGAGTGGAAGGAATACGGGCACGACTTCACCTTTGAACCGGTGGAGACCGGCGTGTCGAACGATCGGCTCCAGCATGTTGCTGACGTTCTGACAAACGTTCCGGATGACTTCAATCTTCATCCAAAGCTCGTCCGATTCGTGAAGGACAGGGCCGACCGCTGGAACGCCGGGGACCGAATCGACTGGGCTTTCGCCGAGAGTCTCGGGTTCGGCTCACTGCTGATGGATGGTCACCCCATACGGCTGAGCGGGGAAGACTCTGGCCGCGGCACATTCAGTCAGCGGCACGCCGTCTGGTGGGACGTCAAGAGCGGGACCCCTCGAATGCATGTGCCGCTCCGTGATCTCTCCGTGGATCAGGGCTACTTCAGTGTCTACGACAGTCCGCTCTCTGAGTACGCCGTTCTCGCCTTCGACTATGGATACTCGCTTGCCCAGCCGAACATTCTCGTTTTGTGGGAGGCGCAGTTCGGTGACTTCGTAAACGGCGCGCAGGTGGTGATCGACCAGTTTATCGCCGCCGGTGAAAGCAAGTGGTTCCGGCAGTCGGGACTGGTCATGCTTCTGCCCCATGGCTACGAGGGTCAGGGCCCTGAACACTCAAGCGCCCACCTCGAGCGATTCTTACAACTGTGTGCGGACAACAACATGCAGGTCTGCTATCCATCAACGCCCGCCCAATACTTTCACGTGCTCCGGCGCCAGATGGTTCAACCCTTCCGAAAGCCGCTCGTGCTGATGACTCCCAAGAGCCTCCTGCGAAACAAGGCGTGCGTCTCGAATCGAACGGAATTCGCCGCAGGGTACTATCAGACGATCCTCAATGATCCGACTCCGGCGGAGAAGACGGAGAACCTCCTGATCTGTTCGGGCAAGGTCTACTACGACCTTGACGCTCGAAGGAATGAGCGTGAGGACAAGCGAACGACGATCATCAGGCTCGAACAGTTCTACCCATTTGACGCCGATCGTCTCAAAGCCGCGATCGAGCCGCATCTTGGCGCACAGAGCATCCGGTGGGTCCAGGAAGAAGCCCAGAATCACGGCGGATGGTCGTTTGTGAGGGATCGCATTGAGTCGCTTCTCCCGGATCGCCGACTCGAGTACGTTGGACGCGATGCGTGTCCAAGCCCCGCGACCGGATCACACGGACAACATCAAGAGGAACTCGAGCGGTTCCTCACCAAGGCATTTTCATAGGTGGCAACATGAAGAGTGACATCCCGGTTCCGGAGATCGGTGAGTCTGTTTCGAGCGGCATCCTCGCGGCGTGGCTCAAGGAAGACGGCTCATCAGTAAGCGAGGGTGAGGAGATCTTCGAACTCGAGACCGACAAGGCAACCCTTGGCGTTCCAAGCCCATCAAGCGGCGTCCTCCATCATGGCGCAGCGGAGGGTGATGAAGTCGAGGTTGGGCAGGTTGTTGGACAGATCGATTCTGATGGTGCGGCTGCAAAGGCACCCACGCCTTCGGCCGAACCGGAATCCACGGCAGACACAAAGAAGCCTGCGGAGCCAGTCGCGAGCCCGCCGCCTGAGCCCGAGCCGGCGGACGCTCCGGCGGCAGCGGCGAGTATAAAATCTCCGGCACCCGCCGACCAGCTCTCCCCGGCGGCACGACGAGTCGTGGAGGATCACGGACTCAACGCGTCCACGATCAAAGGCACGGGACCCGGCGGGCGAATCACCAAGGCAGACGCGGAGAAAGCTGCGCGCGGGCAATCCGGCGGTGGGAGCGGCTCGTCCGGCTCCATGCCTGCAGCACTAAGCGCTCCGGCGATGCCGACGAACGAGAGACAACGACGGGAACCCCTGAGCAACCTTCGAAAGCGGATCGCGGAGAACCTTGTCTACTCGCGACAGAGTTCGGCACATGTCACGACCTTCAACGAAGTCGACATGAGCGCCGTGATGGGGATCCGGGCGAAGTACAAAGAAACATTCACCGACCAGCACGGCGTGCGGCTCGGATTTATGAGCTTCTTTGTGAAGGCGGCCCAGATCGCCCTTCAAGAGTTCCCGGCGGTGAACGGCTACTTGGACGGGAGCGACGTTCTCTTCAACGACTACGTCAACGTTGGTGTCGCCCTCTCAAGCGAGAAGGGGCTCTTGACCCCTGTGCTCAAGGACGTAGCGATGATGAGCTTCGCCGACGTAGAGAAGCAGATCATCGACTTCAGCGAACGCGCCAACAAGCGACGTCTAAAACCCGATGAGATGGTCGGCGCGACATTCACGATCAGTAACGGCGGCGTCTTTGGCAGCCTCCTCTCCACGCCCATTCCGAGTCCCCCGCAGACGGCGGTCATGGGGATGCACTCGATCCAGAAGCGGCCGGTGGCGATTGGCGACGAGGTCCAGATCCGACCAATGATGTATCTTGCACTGACCTATGACCACCGGATGATCGACGGCAGGGAGGCCGTGCTCTTCCTGGGCCGAATCAAGGCCCAGATCGAGGATCCAACGCGCCTCCTGCTCGGTCTGTAGAGAGGAGTTCAGTTTGGCTGACCGATACGATGTTCTCGTGCTGGGCGCCGGCCCGGGCGGCTACGTCGCCGCTCTCCGCGCGGCGCAGCTCGGCCTGAAGACCGGCATTGTGGAAAAACGATCCGACGCGCAAGGGAAGACCCTGTTGGGAGGCACCTGCCTGAACGTCGGCTGCATCCCGTCCAAGGCACTGCTCGACTCGAGCGAGCTCTACGCGAAGGCCGTTCACGAATTTGCGGATCACGGCATCACGGTTGCCACGCCGCAACTCGACATCCCCAAGATGATCGAGCGCAAGCAGGGCGTCGTGAACAAGATGACCGGTGGCCTGAACGGTCTCATGAAGGGCCGAAAGGTCGACGTCATCGGTGGGATCGCACGTCTGGTCGCTCCAGGAAAGGTAGCAGTAGCGGCCGAAGGCGCGGGCGACGACTCCAAGGCGACCACCCTCGAGGCAGACTCAATCATCCTCGCCACCGGAAGCGTCCCCATCGAGCTCCCCTTCCTCCCCTTTGATGGCGACTACGTGGTGAGTTCAACCGAGGCGCTCGAGTTCGACTCGGTCCCCAAACAGATGGTTGTCGTGGGCGCCGGCGCAATCGGATTGGAGCTTGGAAGCGTCTGGGCAAGACTGGGAGCGAAGGTCACCGTCATTGAGATCATGAGCGAAATCCTCCCAGGATGGGACAAGCAGGTCGCCAAGGTGATGAAGCGCGAGCTTGGCTCGCAGGGTCTTGAGTTCAAGCTTGGTCACAAAGTCACCGGGCTCGCGAAGGGGAAGAAAAAGGGCGTAACGGTAGAGGATCCGGATGGAAAGGAACTCACGATCCCGGCCGAGAGAGTCTTGGTTGCGGTCGGCCGCAGGCCATACTACGATGGTGCGGGGTTGGATGATCTCGGGATCACTCTCAACGAGAAGAGCGGCCGCATAGAGGTGGATCACCACCTGCAGACCTCCGTCCCAGGCATCTTTGCCATTGGCGATCTCGTTCACGGACCGATGCTCGCGCACAAAGCAGAAGACGAGGGCGTTGCCGTTGCGGAGATCATTGCCGGACACGCCGGGCACGTGAACTACGACACCATACCAGGCGTCGTCTACACCTGGCCGGAAGCTGCGACGGTCGGGAAGAGCGAAGAGGAGTTGAAGGAAGCGGGAGTCGCCTACAAGAAGGGCAGCTTCAACTTCGGCGGCAACGGACGCGCGGTTGCAATGGCGTCGACCGGTGGTTTTGTAAAGATCCTCGCTGACGCAGAGACCGACCAAGTACTTGGAGCCCAGATCGTTGGACCGTGGGCGAGTGACCTCATCAGCGAGATCGTCGCCGTGATGGAGTTTGGCGGGAGCGCCGAGGACATCGCACGAACCGTACATGCACACCCCACACTCACAGAGGCGGTCAAAGAGGCCGCCCTGGCAACAGATAAGCGCGCAATCCACGCGCTGTAAGCGAAGGAGACACGATGGCTGAGTTTGCGAAGGGACTTGAAGGCGTAGTCGCGGCGGAGAGCAAGATCTGCCGAATAGATGGAGAAGCCGGTCAGCTCTACTACATGGGCTACACGATCACCGATCTGGTCGAGCATTGCACCTTTGAGGAGGTGACATACCTCTTGCTCTACGGAGAGCTACCCACGCGAGAACAGCTCTCCGTCTTCTCCGCGAAGATGCGAAACGCGCGCGACCTCCCGGAACCGGTCATTCACATGATTCGCGACTTTCCGAAAGATGCCCATCCCATGGAGCTTCTCCAATCGGTGGTCTCCTACCTCTCAAGCTACGTGGAACACCGTATTCACCACGGACCTCATTGCAACTGCCGCGATACGCTGCACCAGATCGCAGAGATCGCAACCGTCGTCGCAACCTACCAGCGATTTCAGGAGGGCAAGGAGTATCTCCCGCCACGGAAGGACCTCTCTCATGGTGCGAACTTCCTCTATATGCTGCGGGGTGAAGAACCGGATCCCTTCGAGGGCGAAGTCATGGACAAGGCGCTCATCCTTCATGCCGAGCACAGCTTCAACGCGAGCACCTTCACCGCACGTGTGGTCGCGAGCACCATGTCGACCTGCTACTGCTCAATATCAGCTGCCGTTGGATCTCTTTACGGGAGCCTCCACGGCGGCGCGAATGAGAAAGTCATGGAGATGGTCGATTCGATTGGAAGCAAAGATGCGGCGCGTGATTGGGTCCATACGGCACTCGACAAGAAGCAGAAGGTCATGGGTATGGGTCACCGCGTCTACCGAGCAAAGGACCCACGAAGCTTCGTGATGGAAGAGTACCTGAAGGACCTGAGCGAGAAGAAGAGCGACTGGAAGTACTACGAGATTCTGAAGGAGGTCGAGACGACCTTCCGCGAGCGGATGGAAGAGAAGGGGAAGCCGATCTATCCAAACGTCGACTTCTTCTCCGGCGCCGTCTATCGGGTTCTGGGGATCCCAACGAAGCTCTTCACTCCCATCTTCGCCATGGCACGCGTCTCGGGGTGGCTCAGCCACATCCTCGAGCAGCGCGTGGACAACCGGATCTACCGCCCCAAGGCGCAATATGTCGGCCACGAGCAGCGCCGCCTGGTCCCGATGGAGGAACGATAGCGGGATCGGGTCCGGAACCCGTTGACGCACAGGCCCACCCCGTCGCGCACGCGCGGAATCCAGATCCTCTGCGGTTCTTTGCGTAGTGACGCTTCACTTACTTCGCCGTAATCGTGATGACGAGCCTGTCCTCATAGTCGCCCGCCGCGAGCGTGGAAGAGCCGCTGTACGAGATCCGGAGTTCGCGGTCGATCCACTCCGGCGCGGTGGTGGCCGCTGAGTCGGTCAACGTCGCAGAACCACCGGCCCATCCGGCGACCGGTGCGCCGCCGTAGGTAAGGGAATAGTCGAGTGTGTCGGATGCTGTGGTGTGCGCAAAGAAGGGGCCGGTAGCGCCGGAGAGGTCTGCAGCCAGATTGACGCTCTGCACCGTCACGGTGTAGCCGGTGAACGAGTTGCTTCGTTCAAAGACGGTCGCGATCAGGAAGTTAGTGGCTGTCGCCGTCAGGTCGAGCGAGCGGATCCCGGGCTCTCGATCTGCGTAGAGGTCGACGATCTGAGCCATTCGGCCGGTGACGGTGACATCCACGGTGTCAACGAGAACGTGGGTCCCCGGAGAACCAAACTCGCCGGTATAGAGTTCGAGCGAGACGGTGTCCGTGTACTCGCCCGATGGGACGAACTGTGCCGACGGTATGGAGAAGTAGAGCGTGAACGCGACTCGTTCCGTCGTGGCGGCGACGGAGGCGAAGTCTCCCGAAGTTACGACGTTGGCGGCGGTGAGAACATCCGGTGGAGCCTTGAGAATATCTGCCGACGGCGGCGTGCTCCCATAGATCTGATACTCAAGCGTGTCGGTGCTCTGGGACATCTCGCGAGGTTCGAATGAGCCGGCGCCGCCTGTGGTGATTGCCAGAAACCAATCGGAAATCGCGACGCCTTCGTGCTCGATCGTCACTGAGACGGTGATCGTCTCATCGCGCTCGAAAGCCGCATTGCCATAGACACCTCCGGGTGGCGCGTAGAACCGGAAGATGTCGGCGGCGTGGAGTCCTGAGGATGCTACGATCATGCATACGAACGCCGCTGCCCTCGCCTTCCCTCTCATTGCGACGCTCCTGCCGCCGGGGAGATTTCGCCTAGGTCGACGTACTCGTTCGCCTCCGGTGGGATCGTGACGGCAAAGCGATACTCAGCGCCGTTCGAGATCAAAAGCGTGTACCGACCTGGCCCAAGGCCGTAGATCTCAAAGTATCCGCCCTCGTCGGTGAAGAATTCGCCCGAGTCTTCAAGGTCGGATTCGTAACGACCGAGCGCGTAGACGATCGGCTCATCGTTCTCGTCAAGCAGAACTCCGCCGGCGTAGATGTTGCGCGTCGGTTCGGCACGGATGACCGTGCCCGAGCGATAGCCCGGATCCACGACGTAGACGAGCTCGCTCTGTTCGAGACCTAAGAGGATCTCCTCGGGCTGGACGCGAATCGCGACGGGAGAGTACGAACTCAGATCGCCCATGACTCCGCTTGAGCCGTCGAGCGTGAGATCAGCGCGTGCTCCTGACCTGGAGACGAGGACGGGCTGATCGGCGAGTGTCTCGCCGGGAACGACGATCACAAATGAGTCGTTTACCGGAAGACTCACGCCAAAGGTGTCGTCTGCATAGACAAGCGCGGTCTGCGCAGAAACCGAGGTGCTGTTTCGAAGGTCAGAAGCCTCGACGATCCCGGTAAGTCCGTGCGAAAGGCTGCCTCGAAACCACGGGCTGATGTATCCAACTCTGCCGCTCACGTTCATGACCTCAGCAAAATCAACAGGCACCTTGGCGGAGACGCTGTAGTCGATGTCTTGCGCCGACTCACCGGCATACCGACTCCAGTACGCAGTCAGCTCCTGCGCCTCAAGATCCTGCTGCAAGAATAGATTCTGCTGAGCGTCCGGAAAAGAGGCCGAATACGTCACGCGTGCCAAGAACGAGGGCTCGCTATCCCATCGAAGTCCCAGATCCGCGGAGACGGTCGACCCACCACGAAGTGACCGACGAAGCGCTACTCGCCCCTCAACGACGTGCGGACTATCAAGCTGCCCGTAGACGTAGGAGAGTCGAGGCGTCACAGAGAATCCATCAGGGAGGGCGAAGTTCACGTAACCGTTGGCGGAAACGGTGTGGGTGGTCGTCGCCCCATCTTGTGCACGGGCCGAGCGATACGCGCCTGAGAGGCCGAAGCTGAGGTACGAGGAGGGACTCGAGTTGAGAAATGAGTACCGCAACGGGATATCAAGAACGAGTCTCGACTGCGGCCCAAATCCAAGGCTGGGTTCCAGAATAAACGATCCTGCACGCGTGGCGAGCGTCGCATTGAGCCCGGCGTCGACCTGAAGGTCGAGAAGCTCTATTCCCTGGCGAGATCCGATGGTCAGCTGAGGCGTGAGGCCGTAGTACTGATATCCAACGATGACCGGACGCGCGAACTGTAGCTCGGCGATTGCCAGAGCAACGCCGGCGTCAAACTCGCCCGCATCCAGCAGTTCGCTATCGTAGGGAATGACCAACTCGACAAGCCGCTCTTCGGTGTCTTCCCACACGACCAGGATCGTGTTGATCCCGTCTCCCAGCGGAAGGTCGCTCAGTTCGTAGTTCCCCGCGTCGAGAGTTCGCCGATGAACCCGCGACTCGTTCACAAAAACCGAGACGCTCGCATCCTCGGCGAGGTAGAAGCGTTCTATAACGTCGGAGACGGCGTTGCCCGGGAGCGCGATGGAGTCCTCTTGAAAGAAGCCGACGCCGGTGAGGCGCGTAGCATTCTGCAGCTGACTGCCCCGGTAGACAAGATCACCACCCTGAATACGGTAGCCAATCGAGGCGAAGTCCCACGAGGCTCGAGCGTGATCAACGAAGAAGGGGGCGTCGCCGGTCCGAATCCCGCTTCGAACCTCGACGACCGCACCGTAGATGGAGGCGGCCAGGTCGGGCGTCAGGGCAATCTCAAAGAGCGCGCTCTCGTAGGTGTAGCGAGACCAGAGATCGAGGTTGGCGATGATGCTGAACGGCGCAGGACTCACCGGAGTTCCCTGGGGGACCGGCGGGCGTCCACGGAGCGAGATCCGCTCCGGCCGCCGGGCCAACGGTGGGACGGTCGCGATCAAGGCAAGCTCGTCCCAGTCGAACCGTATCTGGATGCCAAGCGGATCAAGAGCATCAGGTTGGGTCAGCTCGCCTTCCCGGAAGAGGCCGTCGGCATCTCTGAGCAAGCGATCATTCAGAACGCTCGAGAGAAGCTCGATGATCTCCAGGGGGTTCAGGACAACATCGGTATCGTTCACGATCGTGACGGAGGCATCCGCAACATACTCGTCGTCAAGGAGAAGGGGCGCTGGCAACGTATCGGCTGTCGATTGGGCGCTGAGCGGAAGAAGTGTTGCTGCGAGAAGCAGGAGCGCGAGCCGGTGCCGCATACTTACTCTTCGTCGAGTACGATCCTTCCGTACAGCGATCCGTCGGGTAGCTCCGCCGGCAGCGGAACATAGAAGTCACGAGTGGAGCCTGCCAGCATGTTTTCGCCGTTCATGCCGGGAAGCGCCTCCGGTCCAAGCGTCACAACCGGGTCTCCGCCGGGCTGCGAGGAGATTTCGACACGCGCGTTAGAGAGCAGTCGATGTCTCGTCCCGTCATTGCGGACGGTGATGCCCAGCGCGGGTTGACCGTTGAAGAATGCGGACTCCACCGTTTCCAGTTGAATCTGCGGCGAAGCGCCCGGTGGCACGACGTAGAGGCTTCCTTCATACCGATAGGTGAGGACGATTCCGCCGCCCTGAGTCGCCGGAGCCTCGTCAACATTGACGGGAAGCTGCTCGGCGATGATGCGGAACGAGAGCTCCCGCTCGGGGGAATCGGTCCCTCTCCACGCGACACGAACGCTCCGCCTCTCACCCGGGTCAAGGAGCATCTGCCGCGGGTAGACAACGAACTCGTCGGATTCTTTTCCCTGGATCTCTTCTCCGTTCGGCTCGATCCTTCGTGGCCGAACCGATACGCGAACGGCAATCCGATCGGCAGTCGTGTTGACCACGCGGAAGACGTGATTCGCCCCCTCACCGGAAGGCGCAAAGTCCTGCGTTATGGGCTCAAAACTGAAGCCAAGGAGCCCAGGCGCCGCAAGCAGTGCCAGCGCCAGGGCTGTAAGAATCCGAGTCGTCGAGGATCGCAAGTGTTGGTTACTTTGCCCTCAGAACAATCGTGAGCTGATCCGAATAGTAGCCCGCCGGATAGGTCTGCGACTGATCGTAGGTGATCGAGAGATCACCGGTCTCGGGAGTCGCAACCGGCGCGGTCGCAGTGTTCTCACCCACCTTGAGCCCGGCAGTGGTAATGGCGGCGGAGGCTCCACCACCGGTGCCACTGTACTCGATCGTGTATGCGATCTCGCTTGGAGTCGCGTCGCCGTTGTTCATCGACGTTCCGGAACCGTCGGCATTGGTAGAAAACACCCAGAGTTCCCATCCGGCGTTGTTGTTCGTCGTGATGCTGATCGCGGCAATCGTGGGATTGAATCCTGAGGTCGTGCCAACAAGCGTGAGATTGTCAGCCGAAGCGTCCGCAGTGACGGTAAGGTCGAGCGTCAGCGGAACCTGCCCGCCAATGTTGAGCGTGTCGCCATTCGCGGCGAACGCGATGCCGGACGTAACAGCGAGCAGTGAGAGAATCAGTACATATCGGAGTATTGCTTTCATACTCTCCTCCAAACGATGGATCTACGTTTTGTTGTGATTATAGTCCATTTGATCACACATATCACACTTTTTTTTGTTCCCACCAATATCTCAATTATCACCTTGCGTCACGTGGTGAGGTGCCGTAGGCTGCGGCATGGCCGACGAACCCTTCCTCTTCAGAGAGATCTTCAATCGGAAGCGTATTGAGTTCATAGGATCGCAGGTCGCAACGGCGTGGAAGGGATTTGACCAGGAGGGATTCCTCACCGAGTCGTGCACCGGAATCGACTCGTTGAGCTACGGAGATCGCGCCAAGAAGATTCGTGATGCACTGGCGGCCTACCTACCGGAGCGCTTTGAGGACGCCGTCTCTATTCTGGTGAAGTCGCTTGGTCCGGAACCGGAGGAAGACGCGATCAAGGGCTACGAGGGCTTCTACGTCATGCCACTGACGATGTTCGTGAGCTCCTATGGAATGGATGAGCCGGATCTGGCTCTGCACGCGTTGTACGAGATGACAAAGCGATTCACCGCGGAGGGCGACATCAGACCGTTCCTCATTCGTTATCCGGAGAAGACGCTCACCTTCCTCACCGATCTCACGCGCGATCCAAGCCCCTTCGCACGCCGACTCGCGAGCGAAGGGACGCGACCCCGGCTTCCGCTCTCTCCCCGGCTGCCGACGTTCCAGAGTGATCCAGCACCGGTGATCGCGCTCCTCGACCGACTCTACGACGACGAGAACCTGATGGTTCGCCGATCTGTCGCCAACAATCTCAATGACATCGCAAAGGACAACCCGGAGATCGTCGTCACTACCCTTCGCCGATGGCACGATGCGCCGGACGCAGCGGACGAGAAGCTCGGTTGGCTCAGCCGTCACGCACTCCGGACACTCGTAAAACAGGATCACCAGGGGGCGCTCAAACTGTTGGGATACGATTCTACCGGCATCAGCGCCACAGAGCGGGAGATAGCGCCACGCTCCCTTTCGCTTGGGCAATCTCTCTCGTTCGCCGTCTCCTTCGAGTCTGCGGTGAAAGAGCCTCGGAAGCTTGCGCTCAACTACGTCATCGCGTTCCGGAAGGCGAACGGCGCCAACAAAGACAAGGTTTTCCGAATGCCGGACAAGACCATTGCGGCCGGCGGAAGCCTCCGCCTTGAGAAGACCCACCACTTCAAACCGTTCAAGAACCAGAACTTCTACGGCGGCACACATTACATAGAAGTGAGAATGAACGGCACCTCGATCTTCCGCGAACCGTTCGAATTGGAGGTTCCCAATGAGTGAGCCAATTACGTTCAGGAAAAGCACGGATCTGATCCTTGATCGAGTCGTCCCCGTGGAGGCCGAAGAACTCTATCGAGGATGGACCGATCCCGAGTGGATCGCTGAGTGGTTCGTCCCGGAGCCCTACCGCGTGGCGAGCTGCGTTGCCGTACCGGAACCGGGTGGGGAGTTCACAGTCGCCATCGAGTCACCGGACGGAGATGTAAGCAAGGATCCGGGGTGTTACCTCTACCTTGTACCGAATCGACTGGTGGTTTTTACCGACGCCCTTGGTCCTGGGTTCCGACCCACGGGTTCGAGCTTCTTCACCGGGGCGATCTCCTTCGACCCGGCGGAGTCGGGGACCCGCTACCGAGCGCGGGCATTGCATGCGAACATCAAGACGAGGGACTCGCATGCGAAGATGGGCTTTACCGAGGGGTGGGAAATCTGCCTTGAACAATTGGTAGGAGTGATCCTCAGCAGACGTGCGTAGTACGGCCCATCGCCGATCACGAATTGCCGCCCCGTAGATCGGCGGCAGCTACCCATCCAATCTGATTCGGATTGCGAGTCCGAACCTCGAACCAGCCTTCGGCGGCGTCCACCGGTGTCACCGGCTCTCCAGGCTCAAGCGCACGAATCCACGGCGCGTCGGCATCCGGCGTGAGCCGAACCTGTGCACCCTCAGGACCCACAAACATCGTGCTGAAGATCCGCGGGACGAGCGCTTCAGCCTGCGGACGTCCCACCGTGTATCGGTAGTGTTTGAGACCCTCGTACAAGATCTGAGCGTAGTAATCCGGGTTGGTCGACATTCGGATCCGTTCGGTTCGATTCGTAACGAACCCCAGCTCCACGAGGGTCGCCGGCGTGTAGGGACTCGAGGCGTGATGATAGCGTTGATAGGAGAAGCCGAAGTAGGCGCGCATCCCAACGGTGATACCGCCGACATCCTCACGGAGCTCTTCTCTCGAGGCAAAGGCCTGCTTAAGCGAGGCGGCCAACAGGCTCGATGCCTCGCTCGGCCTCCACGGTGGCGAGAGCTTCCAGCCGTTTCGTCGAATGTCCGAGCCCCAATCGGCGTGGATGGAGATAAACGCGTCAACTCGCATGCCGGGAGGCACCGTCGCAGGAATGACAATGACCTCCCATCCTTCGGACTCGAGCAGAGGCACGAGCCGATCCACAACGGCAAGATTGATATCGAGTTCTCGAACTCCGGCGTACTCGGCGCCGCTGCTTCGCGGCCGACGACGGATCTCAGCAGGCGTCTCGTCTATCTTCCAATGACCGGGCTGAATGGCGACCGTAAACGGCCCTTCCAGGGGTATGATAGGCGGTGTGGAATCGCGGGCCTCCTGAAGAACCGCATCCCATGCGGCTTCACGACGCGATTCGGCGATACGCACTGCCACAAGCGAAAGAAGTCCGGCAACCGCAACGGCTCCAACAACAACAAGAACGCGGATATCCGCTCTCCCCGTTCGTTTTCTCTTCACCGGGAGAATCTATATACCCGCACTATTTCTGACTACCACTGTCAGAATAACAACGCAATTGCAGAGTCTTGTAGATCGTCGTACAAAGGGGAAGGAGTCGACATGAAAGCAGTCTATCTGGACGGTCCAAAACAGCTTGTTGAACGCGAGGGATCGGAACCCTCACCGGGCCCGGGCGAGGTTCTCATTCGTGTGAACACCGTTGGCATCTGTGGATCCGATATCGAGTACTACCTCCACGGGAAGATCGGGTCGTTCGTTCCGGTGGGACCGCTCGTCCTTGGCCACGAACTCGCCGGGGAGGTTCTCTCCGTGGGCGATGTTCCGGACGCTGTCGCTGCGGGTATCAAGCCCGGCACCGGAGGCTTTGGCGTGAAAGTGGGTTCGCGCGTTGCCATCGACCCGTCAATACCGTGTCGCGTCTGCGAGTACTGCCGCGCAGGACGCCACAACCTCTGCACGAATCTGCGCTTTGTCGGAACCGCTGCAACGATTCCCCACATCAATGGCGGTTTTGCCGAGTATGTGACGGTGCCCGTCCAGAACTGTTTCGTGGTTCCCGAACATCTCTCCTGGGGCGAGGGAACATGTCTTGAGCCCCTGGCGGTGGCCGTGCACGCCGTCACCCGCCCGGGAAGCGTCGCCGGCGCGAATGTTCTTGTCACCGGCGGCGGAACGATCGGACAGTTTGTCGCTCTCGCAGCGCGAGCGCTCGGCGCATCAACCGTAACCGTGAGCGATCTTCAGGAGTTTAGACGGACATTCGCGCTGGAACAGGGCGCGGATTACGCAGTCGACCCCACCCAGGGCGAACAGATGGCAGAGACCCAGGCCGCGACCGGCGGATTCGATATTGTGTTTGAGGCGTCCGGTGCTCCGGCCGCGGTGCGCGCAAACCTTGACCTCGCGAAACGCGGGGGGACGATCGTCCAGATCGGAAGTATCCCTTCTGCGGTAGAGCTACCTGCGAACCTCATCATGTCCAAGGAGCTTCGCTACATAGGCTCGTTCAGGTACAGCGACATCTATCCGCTCACGATGAGCATGCTCTCCTCCCGACGCGTCGATGTCCGTCCCTTGATCAGCGCGACCTTCCCGTTCCAAGACACGCCACAGGCGTTCGAGCTCGCCGCTGAGCGCGGAAACGCAATCAAGGTCCAGGTCGTCCACGGGTAGTTCGGGCGGATGCTCCCGCAGATTCGACGGGTGCTCGGCATAGCACTATCTTAGAGGTGCTCGGACGCCACTTCGTGATAGGCACGAAGAAAACCACCGGTCCGAGGCGACTACGTCGCAACTCAGAGGAGTTCCCATGCATTTCCTACGCCGACTCATCCTGGCAGCATTCGTCGCTGTCATCCTTGCCGGAGGCGCATTCGCTACCGGTACGACTGAAGATCCTGGTTCCGGAGAGCAAGTTCTTTCCGTCGGGCTTCGAAAACTCACCACCATCGACCCTGCCCTTGGCGCGAACGACCCGGAGGTCATGTTCAATCGTCTGCAGTACGACTACCTCATCGACATCCTCCCGGACGGCACCCTCGCCCCGTCGCTCGCAACCAGCTGGGAGACGAGTGCAGACGGCCTGACGTTCTCGCTGGAACTCCGCGATGGGGTTACCTTTGAGGACGGATCGAGCTTCGGCTCCGAGGACGTTGTGTTCACCTTTGAGCGACTGGTCACTGCCGGCTCTTCAATCGTTGGTCTGCTAGGCACCGACGACGACGGCCCAACATGGACGGTAGAGGCAGCCGGACCGCTCTCCGTGGTCTTTGAGCTGGAGCAGCCGAATGCCGACTTCATCTACGGCGTCGCATCTCGGTTTGCACTCATTCTTTCGAGCGACGCATCGGACGTGAATGAGATCGCCACCGGCGCGGATCCCTACGCGAACTTCAACGGTACAGGCCCGTTTGTACTCAGCGAGTATGCTGCCGATCAGCGTGCCGTCTTTGTCGCGAACGAGAACTACTGGGGCGGAACTCCCGAGCTTGACGAGGTTGAGCTGATCTTCTTCGACGACGATCAGTCGCAGCTCGACGCCTTCCGGAGCGGCGACCTCGACTTCATCATCAAGGTCCCAGACGACCTCTTGAGCGCGCTGAACCGCGTCGCTGATGCGACCGTCGTTAATCAGGCGACCAACACCCACCCGGTAATCCGACTCCGCGCCGACGAAGGCTCGATCGGTGAGGACGTTCGTCTCCGACAGGCGTTCAAGTACGCTACCGACCGAGAACTCATCAACCTTGACGTTCTTGACGGGGCGGGGACGGTTGGGAACAACGACCCCATCGGGCCGACCTACGGCGCACTCTACAACCCGCAGGCGAACCAGGCGTTCGACCCGGATCGAGCGAAGGAGTTGATCGCCGCGGTCCTTGCAGATGGAACCGGCAACGGCTATGTGGTCGAGGTTGGCGGAGAAGCTCGCATTGAGGTTCCGTTCTACGTTGGCAACACTTTCGAGTACGGTCTTGTGGCGGAGTTCCTTCAGCAGCAGTGGGAAGAGTCGAACATCTTTGTTGAGCTGAACGTCGTCCCGGAGAACGTCTACTACGCAGAAGGCGACAACAACTGGATCAACACGCAGCTTGGCATGACCGCCTGGGGCTCACGCCCGACTCCTCAGGAGTACCTGAGTGTCGCATATACGACCGGCGCGCCCTTCAACGAGGCCGCATGGTCAAACGCAGAACTTGATGCGCTCGCCGCACAGGCCTCTGAGACCGCCGACGTTGCTGCACGTGGCGCCATCTATGATGAGATCAGCGCCATCTTCCTGGAAGAGGGTCCAATCCTGATTCCATACTTCCGTCCGGTCGTGGGCGCTTTCAAGAACTACGTGCAGGGTCTGGAAATGCATCCCTTCCCTGGACGAACGAACTTCGCCGGAGTCAGCCTCCAGTAGGGTGGCAGTGACCGGTACCGCGGAATCCTCGGTTCGAAACCGAGGTCGCGGTCTTGAACGAATGAGGCGCCTGTTCAGCCGACCACTGACGGTGGTCGGCGCGGCGGGCGTTCTTTTTTTTGCCTTTCTAACTCTGTTTGGTCCCCTACTCGCCCCATATCCTCCTGACCAGATCATACGCGGCACGGACATCGGTCTTGAGAGCCGACGCGCAATGACCAGCGAGCCACCCTCATCCACCTTTCGATTGGGAACGGATCAAAGAGGACGGGATGTCCTGAGCAGGCTGCTCTGGGGCGCGCGTGAAACAGTCGGCCTCCCGCTGGTAGCCACCCTGCTCTCTGTCGTCTTTGGTTCTGCCCTTGGGCTCCTGATTGGATACGCCGGTGGAGCGCTCGACAACATCGTCTCGAGGATCCTGGACAGTCTTATCTCGATTCCGGCAATGGTTCTTGCGCTGGTGATGATCTCTACGATCGTGCCGCTCCTCGAGGGAATGGAGAGCGCACTCGTGGAAGCTATTGGTGCGGGAGAGATCAGCCTGACCTTCGTCGTGGTGATTGTCTACGTTCCCATCATCGCTCGAGTGGTACGCAGCGCAACGCTCTCGATCCGCGAGAAAGGGTACATCGAAGAGGCAAAGCTGCGCGGTGAGAGGACCGGACATATCTTGTTTCGCCAGATCCTTCCCTCGGTCCTGCCGGCGCTCGTTGTGGAAGCGGCACTCAGGCTCTCCTACGCGATCATACTGGTCACCTCGCTCGGCTTCCTGGGTCTTGGGGTGCAGCCGCCGTCACCCGAATGGGGTCGCATGGTGTTGGACGCCCGGACTCAGTTTGCTGATGCCCCCTGGGAGCTCTGGTATCCGGTTGTCGCGATCGCTCTCTTGATCATCTGCGTCAATCTGATGTCGGACGGCCTGCGCCGTGTCCTCCGGGATGAGGATTAGTCGATGAGTGAGTACGTCGTTTCTGCACGGGGACTGACCATAGACTACCGAATCGAGCAGCGGTGGTTGAGTGCGGTCCGCGATGTGGATCTCGATGTCGCGCCGGTCCGGATCCACGGTATCGTTGGTGAGAGCGGCAGCGGCAAGTCGACCCTCGGCTTGGCGATCATGCGCTACCTCGCTCGGAATGCGAGGATCTCGGCAGGCCGGATACTCTTTGACGGCGAAGACATCGTGCCGCTTGGACAACGCGAGGTGAGCCGGCTCTGGGGGAATCAGATTGCGCTCGTCCCGCAGAATCCGATGGACTCTCTCAACCCGTCGATCCGCATCGATCGACAGATGGCAGAGCTGACCGAGCTCCATCTTGGACTCGAGAGCGCAGATGCGCTCAAGGCGGCGGAGCAGGCGCTCAAGCACGTGCGCATCGCCGACCCGGCTGAGGTACTGCGGCGCTATCCCCACCAGCTCTCGGGCGGGATGTTGCAACGAGTCATGATTGCGATGGCCCTGAGTACACGACCTCGATTTATCGTCTTCGACGAACCGACTACGGCACTCGATGTCACAACGCAGGCGGTGATTCTTGACCTGATGCGAACGCTGGTGAAAGAGGAGCAGTCGGCAGCCCTCTACGTCTCGCACGACCTGGGGACTGTGGCACAACTCTGTGACCACGTGACCGT
>JANQQY010000412.1 GCA_028284845.1 Spirochaetales bacterium | reverse complement strand
CTCCGTTTCCGTTCGGATTCCTCCGGTGAACGCTCCATGGGCCATCACGGTTCCGGCCAACTCCGTTCGAAGTGCCGGGTCGGACAGCTTCCTCTTTGTCGATTCCGACGGCGTTGCCGACCAGCGGACGGTGATCCTTGGGGATCGCGTCGGCGATCGGATTGCCATTCGGTTGGGTATCGAGGCTGGGGAGACCGTCATTGTTACCGGCCTTGGTCAGCTCGCCGATGGTGACCTGGTCGCATCGACCATTCGCGTTGCGAGCCGCTAGATGAAAATCGCTGATCTTTCCGTCAAGAATCCCGTACTCGTTAACATTCTGATGTTTGCGGTTCTGGCGTTGGGCGCATTTAGCCTCACACGCCTTCCGCAGGAGCAGTTCTCCGAAGTACCCCTCTTCTTCGTGAACGTCATTGTTCCCTATCCGGGCGTTTCCGCGCAGGACGTTGAGGAGTCGGTGACCATTCCCATCGAACAGGAGATGCAGGGAATCGACAACCTGGAGTCGATCGCGTCCACTACGACTGAGGGCCTTTCTACGGTGACCCTCCAGTTCGATGACGGACTCTCGAACGACGAGTTTGAGCGTTCGTTTCAAGACGTCCAGAATCGGTTTAACAACGTGCGACTTCCTGACGGCACTCTCCAGGCGATCGTGGATGACTTTTCCTCAAACGACTTTCTGCCTGTCATCGAGGTCATTCTTCACGGCACTCAGGACTTCGCGCTCCTTGATGCAACAGCCCGGGATCTCGCGGACCGCATTCGGCAGCGAAATGAAGTCTCTGGTGTCGACCTCATTGGAACGCGAGATCAGGAGATCACGGTTCTTGTTCGCCAAGACCGAATGGAAGCTCTTGGCGTCGACATCTCTGAGGTCGTGCAGGCCATCCAGGGGCGCAACGTAACGGTCCCGGCAGGCACATTGCGATCGAGCGACCGGGAGTACTTGCTGCGGACCGTCGGTTCGCTCGGCGACATCGAGGAGTTCCGGGACGTCGTTGTTCGGACGACTGCCACGGGCCTTATCCGTCTCCAGGACGTTGCGGACATCGATCTGATGTACGACGATTCCGGCGTCTCCAGTCGATTCAACGGTGCGGACGCGATAACGCTGCGAGTGGCAAAGGTTCCGCGTGGCAACTCCGTCGGCGTGATCGAGTCGGTGAGAGAGGAGGTCGCCGCGCTCGAGTCGGTCTCCCCGGGGACGATTCAATTCACGCTCTCAAACGACTCGACCGTTCAAATCAGGGACAGCATCAGCGTTCTTCTGAACAATGCGCTCTTTGGGCTGGGGCTGCTGGTGATCATCCTCTTCCTCTTTATTGGATTCCGAAACGCGATCATGACCGCGCTTGGCATTCCCATCACCTTCGCGATCACCTTTGTCGTCCTTGAGCTCTTGGGTGAGACCTTCAACAGCAACACCCTGTTTGGAATGGTCCTCGTCCTTGGGCTTATCGTCGACCATGCGATCGTCATCGTCGAGAACAGCTATCGCTACCGCCAGATGGGGCTTTCCAAGCATCAGGCCGCGATCAAGGGAACCAATGAGGTCATCGTTCCGGTCATTGCCGCAACCGCGACAACGGTCGCCGCCTTCCTTCCGCTGACACTACTCCCCGGCGTGATTGGTCTCTTCCTTCGCGTTGTGCCGTTGACCGTCTCGATTGCGCTCATCGCAAGCACCTTTGAGGCCGCCTTCTTCCTGCCGTCCCACTTTGCAGATTGGCCGGGTGGGAAGCGCGAGCCCGACCGCAAGATCTTCGCGGCGATACAGCGTGGCTTTAAGCGCTTTGTGGCTGTGACGTATCGCTTCCGCGGTCTTACCGTCGCGGTCATGCTGGTCGTTCTGGTCGGCAGTTTCAGTCTGGTACCGTTTATTCAGCAGGATCTGTTCAGTGCTGAGGACTTCACGCTCTTCTACGTGGAGTTGGAACTCCCCGCCGGCACCCCAGCCGATCGAACGGAAGAGGTGGTTGCGCGATACGAGGAGCGACTGCTCCCGCTCGTCGGAAACGGCGAGATCGTGAGCGTGAACTCCACCATTGGATTCTCACAGCAGGAGACCGAGGCGGTCCGCCGCGGAAACGTCGCACAGCTTGTCATCGATCTCACAGAGGCCGACGAGGGACGAACAAGATCGATCACCGCGATCGTCGCGGAGGTGCAAGACCTGACCCGTGATATTCCCGGTGCCGACACCGTCCAGTTCCGCCGCGCCACGAACGGACCACCGACCGATCCACCGGTCGTCTTCCGAATTTTCGGCGACAGCTACGACGAGCTCACCACCGTATCCGCCGGTGTGCAGAACCAACTTCGTGCCTATCCCGAGCTCTTCAACATCAATGACAACCTGGATGTGGGAACACCCGAGTTTCGTGTGGTCGTAGACGAGGAACGAGCACCCCCCTTCGGACTCTCCGCGGGACAGGTTGGCCAGTTCATGCGGACGAGCTTCGACGGCATTCCTGCGAGCAGTGTCTTTGTCGACAACGAAGAGTTTGATGTGGTGGTGCGGTACGCTGGAGCGCAGACAGCGACGCCGGACGAGATTTTGCAGCTTCGAATCCCGACCCGTGACGGTCGCCTCATTCCTTTCTCCACGATTGCAACGCTCGAGGAGGCCGATGCACTGGCCGGAATCAAGCGGCTTGACGGCAAGCGTGAGGTAACGATTACCGCCGAGACGCTCGCTACCGACAACCTCGCCGCAATCAACGATGACATCGAGTCGTTTTTCGCGGCGGAGTATACCGCCCGATTCCCGGCGGTCACGCTCTCCGTAGGTGGAGAGTTCGCGGAGTTCACCAATCTCTTGATCGAGATCCTTCGAATCTTCCTGATTGGCATCATCCTGATCTATCTCATTCTTGGAACGCAGTTTAAGTCGTACACGCAGCCGCTCATCATTCTGCTGAGCGTCCCCTTCGCCTTTGTTGGTGTGGTGCTCTTCCTCGTGGCCTCGGGAACGCCGCTCTCCACGACCGTGATCTACGCATCCGTCGCGCTTGCCGGCATCGCAGTCAACGACACCATCGTCCTCATGAGCTTTGTGAACGAGCGCAGAGCCGAGGGCGCACGGGTAAGCGACGCTGTTGTCGAGGCCGCCGGCACACGCCTGCGACCGATCCTCCTGACC
>JANQQY010000393.1 GCA_028284845.1 Spirochaetales bacterium | reverse complement strand
CGGTGTTTGGCGGCGCGGCTCCCGACGCGGCAACGATCCTGGCGGATGGCGGAGCCGGCATTATCCGGCAGACGTCTTCCGCGCGCTAACAACCAGATCGACAGTACGCCAACTGACCGTCCGATCAGCGAGGCGTTCCTGGAGTCGCTGTGTGAGTTCATGCAGTGTTTGTTCGCTTGATTCCTTCACGAACTCGGCCCCGATACCCTCCCTCTCCGGCGCAAGCCATGAGGTAAGATGCCGAGCTTCGAGGTAGCGGGTCTCGTCTCTACTCACCAACTCTTCGGTGATCACCTGCCATCCACGATCAACGAGCTTCTCCCGAAGCGTCTCCTCATCCCAGGCAAGTCGAGGGATGCTTTGTGCCGCGATGAGCTGCTCCTCAGCACGTGTGAGTTGATCGATTGAGTCGTTCGGGAGTCCTGCCCCCGCGGCTAACTCGCTCAATCGCATTGAGCGTACCGGAACTCTCTGGGCCATGGTCAGCGTCGCTCCGGAGAGAACCGAAGACTCTTCTATCTGCTTCAAGCTGCGATCCTGATCCGTTGGCGTACTCAGATGGTCTGCCAAGAGCAGATGCTCGAATGCATGGGTCGGAAGATCGTCGTGCTCGAGCGTATCTGAAGCCGCGAGGATGAGCGGCCGCTCGAGCGACTCAAGCGTCTGCGCATAGTGTGATGCGCTCTCAAAGAGAGGTCCGGGTGGGACCATTCCAACCACGCGACCCTCCGGTGCGGCGCGCACCGTCTCCCATAGGTGCAGCGTCGCTGTGCGCCCTGCGACCAAGACCCGGTCCGATCGTGCAATCCCAAGCTCGCTCTGGACACGATCGCGCAACGCCCGTGCCGACTCCTGACGCTGCTCTGCCGAGCGTCGAACCCACGACTCAAGCCGCCTGTCCGCGGATGCGCTGTAGCTCAGGATCTCTTCCGGCGGATCGCCTATCGCCGCCTCCAGCTGCAACTCCCGACGTTCTGCCACCTCCCGTGCGATTCGCGCCTCGTAGCCCTGACTACTCGGTTGGTAGAAGACCCGTCCCTTCAGGACCGACGGGAGGTAGGCTTGCGCGACCCAATGGTCTCGGTAGGCGTGTGGATAGAGATAGCCCTCGCCGTGACCAAATCCCTCCTTGTCTCGATTGGAGTCGCGAAGGTGATTGGGCACATCTTCACGCGCCTCCTCGGACACCGCCGTGACGGCATCAAAGTAGGCAAGTGTCGAATTCGACTTTGGAGCGGTCGCGAGGTAGAGCGCCGCGTGGGTGAGATGAAAGGCTCCCTCCGGCATTCCCACGCGGTCAAACGCAGAGGCAGCAGCCTCGACGATTCCGAGCGCGGCCGGGTCTGCGAGGCCGATGTCTTCGCTTGCGCTCACCAGCATTCGACGAAAGACGTAGCGCGGCGATTCCCCCGCCTCGATCATTCGGGCCAGCCAGTAGAGGGTCGCGTCCGGATCGCTGCCGCGAATGCTCTTGATAAAGGCGCTGATGACATCAAAGTGATAGTCACCCTCCTTGTCGTAGAGAACCGCCTTCTGTTGGATGCTGTCCTCGGCAATCGATCGCGTGATATGGATCCGGGTCTCCTCCTGCGGTGGAAAGCTGTCTGGCGTCGTCTCCACAGCGAGTTGAAGTGCACCAAGGAGCCCGCGTGCATCGCCGTCTGCGACTCGTACCAGATGGTCGAGCGCATCATCATCGAGTTCGACTTGGTACCTTCCGTACCCATTCGTCTTGTCGGTGAGCGTTCGCCTCGCGATCTCTCTGAGGTCGTCGGACTCGAGTGCCTGTAGCTGGAAGAGTCGACTTCGCGAGACCAGCGCACTATTGACCTCGAAGAAGGGGTTTTCCGTTGTTGCGCCAATCAGGATGACGGTCCCGTTCTCAACCCAGGGGAGCAGCGCGTCTTGTTGCGCCTTGTTCCATCGATGAACCTCATCCACGAAGAGAATCGTCCGCCGCCCATACATCTCGCGCTGATCGCGTGCCTCCGCGATCGCTTCACGCACGTCTTTCACGCCTGAGAGGACGGCATTGAGGCTGACGAACCGGCTCTTGGTCGTGTTTGCTATGACGCGAGCGAGCGTCGTCTTTCCGGTTCCCGGAGGGCCGTAGAGTATCAAGGAGGAGATCATGTCGGCCTGAATGGCTCTCCGAAGCAGTCGGCCCTCGCCAAGGATATGTTCCTGGCCCACAAAATCGTCGAGGGTTCGCGGACGCATTCGCGCTGCGAGTGGCTCGCCCGATTGATCCTGAGAGGAGGAGAAGAGCGAGTGGTCAGGCATGGGTGATCCTATCACGCCGCTGTGAATGGATCGATTGATGCGCTATGTTTTCCGCGTGCGAATGACGATGCTGGCGCTTGCCTTCCTCGCAGCGCCTCTCGCAGCTCAGACCGCTCGCTCGGCCTCGTGGACCGCCTACCTGGGCGTGGAGGAGCGGCGCGACGCAGATCGTTGGATCGGCCAAATCGAGCTGGCGGACGCATTTGAGGACGAGGCGGTCGTCGCGCGATACCTGCGTATTGCCGAGCTGGTCGCCCTGGCGCGGGGCGACGCATCGAGTAGGCAGACCCTCGTTTCCGATCTGGAGGCGGCGCTTCGTGATCCAAGCGAACTTACGATCACAGCGGCTCGTGATGGACTTCAGGCATTGCTCGCAACGACGCCTCCGGCTCCTGGGACGCGCGATCTCATCCGTGCCCTGGAGTGGAACAGCGACTATTCGCGTCCTAACGTTCCGGACGGGGCGGTAGTTGAGACCTTTGATGAGCTTCGCGACGCCCTCGTCGAATGGATGACGGCGGCGCAAGCTGAGGCCCTCGCACGAGAACTTGTGGTCGCGGATCTTCTCTACCCGGAGGCCTCGGATCCCTTTTTGCTCCTTCAAGATCGCCTTGATCTCTATGCTCTGCGAGTCTTGAGCGCGCCGTCGGCTGAGGCCGGAGCGCTCCTGCGAACGCTCGTGGCACTTGTGGAATCGCACGATCCGCCTCAGGGTAGCCAGTCCTTGTCCGTCACTCTTCTTGAGGAGATCGCACGATCAATTGATTCCGGTGAACGCCTTTTGGAGCGAGTGCCTGCTGCGGAGACGATCGCCGTGATTGGTCCAGCGTTCTTTGAGTCGACCGGAGCGCAAGAGAGCTTTCATGTCCGTGTCTTCGCGCGCTTCCTTGCCTCCATGCACGCCGACTTCGATCGCGCCGTAGCACTCTATCAGGCCGACACGGCCGCCCGATACGTCT
>JANQQY010000372.1 GCA_028284845.1 Spirochaetales bacterium | reverse complement strand
CAACAAGCACGACTCGGAGACGATCCAAGACGCCCACCAGATTCTCAACGTCGTACCGGGGACTCGGCCCCAGGACGAGCACGACCTCGTCTGCGCCGCATGTTGTATAGGGTTCGATTGTTTCTCGGCGAAGCGGCCTCCCAGACCGATGGAGCAGCACGACACCGACCCCTGATCGCGCCTCCGGTGCGGGCAAGGTTCGTTCGCCTACGACGGTGAACTGACGCCTAAAAGCTGAAGACGTAGTACTCATCGCACTCCGCACAGACACCGGAATACTCACCCGCTGTGTGCTCTTCAAATCGGCTCGTTCCGGACGCCCAACAATTCTCAAGACTCCCGCTTAAGGCGTTTCCCATGACCGTCTCCGCGTGGAGGTCCTCACGACACAGTGGAACCGTTCCGTCCACGAGGACGTGAAGGTCACGCTGAAGATGCCAGCACGGAAAACGGTTAATCGGACTCACGTCACCAATCTTGATCTTTGGAAGAGCGCCCGAAAAATGGTCGTACTTCTGGATCACGACGTTGTCCGTGACTTTCTTCCATTCGGTATAGAAGGCGTCAAGCGTCGGCTCCGTCATCTCGGATCGGACTGCCTGGACGTGGGCTCGCTCGCCAAGCGCTTCAATCGATGCACGCGCAAATGATTGGGCAATCTGGAATCCCTCGCCCCGAACTCGGCGGTAGGTCTCCGAATCGTTGGTGTCGAGACCAGTGACAAGGAGCATTCGCGGGTCGTTGATGGCGAAGAGCTCTTCCTGCCGAGCGCCCTCCCAACCAATGCCGGAGGTCTCGACAAGGAGTCGGAGCCCGGGGCTTGCCAAGACTCGTCGGACGAGTTCAACAGGTTGAGGATGCAGAGCGATCTCGCCCCAGAGCGAAAGGTGAACCCAGGCGTTCGGCGAGAGTTGCTCGAGGTCGTCGATCAAGCCTGCAAAGGCCTCAAGGGAGATGATGCGACCTGCCTCCGTCACATTGGTTCGAAGCGTTGGATAGGGGGAGTAGGCGACCGAGTGCACCTCTTGCTCAACGACCTGAATCGATACAAATCGCGGGAGCGTCCTATGCTCGGCGACGCTGCCGGCCGCACGCGACTCCCACTCCTCGAGAGTACCTGGCTCGTTCGCGGCGAACCGCTTGCACAAGACGAGATCGGGCCTCTCCGCAACGGAGAGACTCAGGCGCAGCAGTCGATTATCGACATCGCTCAGGATCGTCTCTACATCGAGGCGATTAGTGTCGCGCTGAACGATCTCAAAGAGAGGAACTCTCTCTAGTCGCGTCTCCGGCTTGACCAACTCCTCAAGATGCCTGATCGCCCGCCCGGCAACGACCTCCGCTCCAAGACCGATGGGATAGCCGTCACTAAAGGTGTACTCGGCTCGAAACTCCCGGTGCCGCTCAACAGTTCGACGGGTCAGTTCGGTACTCAAGAAGGGATGATCGAGGCGCGCGACCACGAGCACCGTCTCAGCCGCTGTCGTTTCCTCACGGAGAATCGCAAGGAGTCCATCTTCCGTAAGCGACGGCGAATGAACCACGCGCCAGCTCGTTGGAAGATCGCGGAGCTCCTCGCTCGTGTAGACGACCACCGTGAGATCACGAGCGATCTCACGCGCAAAATTCGTGATGCGAGCCGTGGTCGATTGCTCGCCGATGGGTTCGATAAGATGCGCCTCCGGCGCTTCATTGCAGAGGATCAAGACCATTGATTCTACTATCGACCCGACGATGATTGAGTTTATCATTGGCCGTCCGTATGCTCCAGGCAATGCAAGGTCGACCCATGACGGTCAGTCAGTTGACGCGGCTGATCAAGAGCCAGCTCGAGTCGGGCTTCCCGGAACTATCGATCGAGGGCGAACTCTCAAATGTCAGGCCTTCGTCAACGGGCCACGTCTATCTCACCCTCAAAGATGAGTCGGCGCAGATATCCGGCGTGATCTTTCGCGGGAGGGCTTCGCGACTATCGTTCGCACCCGAGGACGGCCAGCAGGTCGTCGCCCACGGAAGTCTTGGCGTCTACGAACGTCGCGGGACATATCAGATCATCATCGATCGATTGGAGCTCGCCGGTGTTGGACCAATCCTCGCAATGCTCGAAGAGCGAAAGCAACGCCTCAACGCGGAGGGTCTCTTCGACGAAGGACGGAAGCGTCGGCTTCCACTCCTTGCTCAGAGAGTTGCAGTAGTGACATCGCCAACGGGCGCAGCACTCAAGGACGTGCTTCGCGTTCTCCGTCGTCGCAACTCGGGAATCGATGTGGTGGTCTGCCCAGCGGTCGTCCAGGGCGATCAGGCGGCCGAGAGCGTTGCGCGGCAGCTGCGGGCGGCATCTCGGCACCGATTGGGAGACGTCATCATCGTTGGACGAGGCGGTGGTTCCCTTGAGGATCTCCTGCCCTTCTCCGACGAAGCCGTCGTTCGGGCTATTGCAGATTCGGAGATACCGGTGGTCTCCGCGGTTGGGCACGAGATCGACTGGGCCCTCTCCGACTTTGCCGCTGACCTCCGTGCACCAACGCCATCCGCGGCGGCGGAACTCGTCGCATCAAGTCGAGAGGAGCTCTACCACCGAGTCGTGGAAGCCGGACGCACCGCAGTCCGCGCTTTTCTGGATCGTCGGTCGCGTGCAAAGCTCCTGCTCCAGAGATTCGCCGCGGAGGAGCTTCATCGCTCCTACTGGATTCTCGCGCAGCCGATCGTCCAGGAGTTTGATCGCCTTCGCGAGGATCTCGCGCACGCAATCTCTGATCGGCTGACCTCACTCCGTACCCGGCTTGAGTCCACGAGCCGTGAACTCGCATCGGTCTCGCCCTACACCATTCTGAATCGCGGATACGCCGTCCTTCGAGACTCGGAGGGTCAGCTCATCACGAGTGTGGGCAGTGTAGAAATCGATCAGCACCTCTCAGCTCGCCTCTTGGACGGCGAAGTTGACGCAGTCGTTACAGACAAAAGGGGAACCCACGATGAAGAGCTTTGAGGATCGGCTCAAGCGTTTGGAGGAGATCAGTTCCAGAATCCGTGACGGCGAGGTTCCCCTCGACGAGGCGGCGGCTCTCTTTGAGGAGGGTGTTCGCCTTGCGAAGCAGCTTGAGAAGGAACTTCAGAAGATCGACCGCAAGGTTCAGCAGCTGGTGGAGGAGCCCTCTGATGAAGGGGGGACGCCGGTTCTCGAGCTCTTTCCTGAACTCGACTCCGATGAACTACCGAATGACTCGTGAGATACGATCCGCAAGCGCTTGGGACGGAACAAGCCTGTCCCCAAGGGTTACTCCCAGATCATCAAAGGCTCCCTGGTTCACCTCAAGCGCAAACATCGCCGGGAAGCGTGACGGCACGGGCGTCTCATCCAGCGGTTCCATATCGTGGATTTCCAGAATTCGTAGCCGTTCGTCCATGTAGGCTATTGAGAGTGGGATCAGCGTGTTTCGCATCCAGAAGGCTCTGAAATCCGACTCAGGGAAGACAAACAGCATTCCTTGGTCGGCCGGCATTGACGCTCGTTCCATGAGGCCGCGTGCACGGCTTTCGGGCGTATCCGCAACCTCAACCTGAAGTTCCGCCGATCCAACCGTTACTCGAAAGAGCTCCTCAGAGGTTGCGCAGCCTGTGAATACGAGCAAGAGAATCGGGAGAAGACGAGCGGCTCTCATAGCTCTTCAAGGAATCGGTCTCGAGCTACTGCGTCAAGCGACTCTTGCACCTGCCCCGTCTCAATCAACTGATCCATCGTGAGCTGGTCGATGTACTTCACAATGAGGGGACGTTCGAGCAACAGACGCGTTGTGCCGTCCTCCCAACGTGCTCCATCCGGCGAAAGCTCAATCGGCTCACCGTACTGCTCAACCAGGCTCGTATAGACCGAGAAGTAGTCGAGCGGGTCCGCGAGTTCCAGTGTGATGACAAAGAGCAAGTCATCCTGGAACTGGAACACTCCACGAGAAACGAAGCCTCGGCCGTCTGTGTCGACGAGCGGGATCTCTGTCGCGGGCAGGAACTGAACGTCCGGATCGCCACGGTAGGCAAAGTACGGATCGGCCTCCAGCGCGCTCTTTGCCTCCGCGAGAGTCATCCCAAGAGCGATATCGGAGAATCCCCGTTGGATGCCGGAATCCTGCGCCCGCAGAAGAGCGGTGAGAAGCATCAGACCCAGGGCACATAGCTGTCGTCTCATCACCTTAATGATCGTCAATCCTATCGCGAAGATTCACCGAAAGGTATACTTCGAGGGTGACAGAACGTCGTCCTCTCGTCCTGCTTCTTCTCGCTGCACTCCTCTCCGGATGCGCCATGACTTCCGGATCAACTTTCTCTGGCGTTGTTTCCGCCGTTGAGGCGGGTTCCGATGAGTCCAAAGCCGAGACAGACTCCTCCGGCATTGGCCCTCCGGCCGCCGGCGACGGTTCGTTCGCCCTGCAGATTCTCACCAATCCGGACGACGCGACCGTCACGATTGACGGACGAGAGCGTGGCTCCACGCCTCTTACCATCGATTCCATTGAACCGGGTCGCTACTCGCTGGAGGTCACCAAGCCCGGTTACTACGTTGAACGACGACGAATTCAGGTGGTGCCGGGTCAGTCCCTGGTCGTTGAGGTAGACCTCGAACTCATCGTCGGGTTCGTGGATATCACCGTGAACCCGGCGGACGCATCCCTCTCGATCAATGGCGAGTCGGCCCAATCGGGAGTTCAGGAAGTCCCCATTGGAGATGCGCGTATCCGGGCGCGCAGGTTTGGCTATCTCGATGAGACGGTGCGCGTCCGAGTGGAGGAACGGCAGACGACCCGGGTCACGATTGAGCTTGGTCCCGCGCCGTTCGAGGCCACCGGTTTCGCGGCTTTTCGCCAACGCTTCAACCCGCGAAGCCCGGGAGCTACCGGGACCACCAGTCTCTCGTACGTGGTTACCGCCCCGGGCGACGGCAGAATCCTCATTCGAGACTCGGCCGGGATCGTCGTTCGCGAACTGGTAGCAGGTCGCTTTGACACCTGGGAGCAGAGAGAACTCTGGGACGGGCGCGACTCTTTGGGCGAGATCGTCCCGGATGACACCTACCTCGTGGAGGCGATTCTGCGTGGTGATGATGGAACCGACATCACGCTCACGACCAGCGTGACGGTCGACTCGTCGATCACCATTTCCTACGCCTCCATCTGGGGCGCAGCGCCCGGATTGCTCTATGTGCCGCTCCCAGAGGCGTTGGCCCAGGCGTGGACGCAGCTCTCAATCCAAGGCACCGGGATCATCACCAGGGAATCCGGTTCCCTGGTCACACGCTTTCCATTGCGTCTGGGCGCGCGCATAGGCCTTGGTGCCGGGCTTGAGGTGGGAGCCTACGCCGGTGTCATTGCTCACTCCAATCCGCTCGACGATCGCTTCCAAGCGGGAGGCAGCATTTCGTGGAGCCCGAACATCTTTGGCGAGGCGCCGTTGGAACTGGGTGTGATCGCCGGCGGGATGTATCAGAGCGCCTCCGAAACAGGGTCTACGGCAGCGCCGGATACCCAGGCCGGTGCACCCGGCTTCTTCGCTTCACTCCCGGTCACGGTTGGCTCTTCCTTGTTCAAGGCCGTGATCGCTCCCGAGTACCGGCTGAGCTACGCGCCGGTGGTCTATGGATCGGGCGCATTGCCGGAGAACTCCTTCGGAAGCCTCGCCTACCTGCGAGTCGGATTTGCTTCAAATGTGGACTCATTCCGGTTTGGGATGAGCGCCGCTCTGCGGACTGCCCGGTTTTCAGGCGGACTGGCACTTGATCCACCCATTCCTGTTGGACTCGAGGCGCACTGGATCTTGCCCAACTCTCCGGTGGCATTGTCCGCCTACGTTGCGGGGGAGTTCGATAGCCTCACCGATTTCTACGTGATGAGCGGTGCCGGAATAGGAGTGCTCTTCTAAAGCCTGGTATAGATGATGATGAGACCCACAAAGACGGCAAGTAGGACTCCAATCGCGAGCGGCCACGCCCATTTTGGTGCGGACCTTTTTGCAGACCGAGGGCGGCCGGACGAGCCGAAATCTACCTGTTCAAACCCGTGATCGCGGGTTGGGTCGGCGCCGGCATACCCGCAATTTGGGCATCCCCGGTGGAAACTGGGTGCATCACCTACGAACGAGCAGACCGGGCAGCGGACCGCCTCGAAGAATCGCCCACAATGGGGACAGACTTTTGCTGATGGCCGAACCTCGTTGTGGCAATTCTCACAGAAGAACCGGCTCCGCTTCACTCCGGGAAAAGTACCAAAAACTCGGTCTCAGCCAAAACGAACTCTTCCCAGACTCCGCCGGCCGTCCCGGCACTGGCGATCTCAACGCGTGCCGAGGCCGGGTCGGCAAGGACTTCACCGAGTGCCTCTCGCCACACCTGCGCCTCAAAGAGAAACCCACTCGAGACGACGTTGCCGGCGGGTATCGCATCCGCCGAACCTGGAATCCAGAGCAGCACGAGGCTTGGTGAGTTTCCAATGGGGAACTCGAGAGTGAATGCCGGGAAATCTGCCTCTCCTTCGTAGACGTAGACAAAGATCCGGGTCCCTGGGGCGATTTGCGTGTAGACGTTGCCGGCGAAGAGCACATCAGAAGCAAGTCCCACGCTCTTGATCCACTGTAGATCGGTGCCTGCACGTCCCCAGAGGAGGCTCTCTTCAAGCGTTGTAGACTCGCGTCCGGAGCCGAAGTCGGCGAATACACCAAGAGGAGCCCGAGTTCGACCGCGGGCGATCAACGGGTCGAGGGCAACCCAGTCGAGGTATTGATTGTCGATGCGTGCGCCGCCAAGAACGTCACTGAGATCCGCAGGGTTCACCGTCTGGTCGCCCGGAATCTGCTCGTCTGAGACAAAGAGATAGCGTCGGTCCTCCTTGGATCGTTGTGAGCGTCCTGTGATTTCTATGGGCTGAAAGGAAAACGTGGGAAGGGCAAAGATACCGCGTGAGAACGAAAATCCGTCGATCACTCGGTCTGCGACAATGGGAAGTACCCCGGAGGCGGGAACCTGTCTGTATTCGTTGCCCTGCGTCACATAGAGCGTTGATTCGGTCTCGTTTACCAGGTAGTACTCCTGTGCGAAAGCTCCAACGCTTGCCAGCATGAGAACAGACAGGCAAAGAGTGATCTTTTTCATACTACCTCCTACTTCTTCCGGATCGCGAGAATGGTTAAGTCGTCTTCCTGAATCTCTTCCAGGAGACCATCGAAGTAGCGATACTCCGGCTGGTCAACGATCACGCTCTCCCCATCCTGCGACAATCGGCCGTCTGGTCTGTTCGCACCTTCCAGTTCTTTGCCAAAGTACTTCCAGTACTCAGAGAAGCGCTCTTTCATAAAGTCGACGAGCAATGCGTCGACCTTGACTGGTTCGACAGCCGCACCCTCGGGTGCCCGTGTGAGGCGGAAGACCTGCTCCACAGCCATGACCGACATCACCAGTGTCTGCGCGTTTGACGGCAATCCGCTGTAGTCAAACACAAGTGACTCCTCCGGATGAATGCTCATAAAGCGGCGGAGCTCGTAGCTACCCTGTGTCATGGATTGCGCAATGACCTCTTTCACTCGGTCGGTCGAAAACTCGATCTTGATCTGCTGGTTGAGCTCGTTCCAGATCTCCCGCCGCTGTCCGACCGGATCGTCATCGTCATTCTCGAACTGCAGTCCAAACGCCCGCGCTTCCCGCACGATCTGATCGGCTTCATCCGGCGTGAACTGGAGCGCCGGGTAGTTGTCCTGTTCCGTGGCGTAACGTCGGTCGCGAATCGTCCTCCCCGACTCTTCGATGCCGTCTGTCATGAGCAGGATGATGTCACCAAACTCAAGACGATAGTCTCTGGTTTCCGCGTACATGGTGGGCGGCGTGAAATCCGGGTCCATTGCCACGGCACCGGTCGCGGGGTGCTTCTCGAGAGAGATGTCTTCCACCGAACGCGTTGCGCTGCGGTAGATCCTTTGCTCGAAGTCTCCTCCATGAGCCAAACGAAGGGCTCCTGTTGCCGTGTCGAGTACGCCAATCGTCATGGCCGCAAACTGCCCCGCCTCACTACGCTCTTCTACGATCCGATTGATGTCGAGCAGGAGAGCGCGCAAGTCGAGCTTCTTCGACCTCGCCTTCCATTCGTTGAACCGGTTGTCGAACATCGTCGCGACGATAGCCATGATAAAGGCTGCGTTGACGCCGTGCCCTGAGACATCGCACTTGATAAAAGCCCAGTTTCGCTCGTCGATCTGCTCGAAGGTGAAGTAGTCGCCCGAAAGTGCATC
>JANQQY010000360.1 GCA_028284845.1 Spirochaetales bacterium | reverse complement strand
ACCACGAATGCTGGCATATCTCCGCAGTCGATTGCCGTTTGCGCGGCGGCGGCTTGGTCGTGACGTGTTTTGCCCGCAATGACGTCGAGATAGCGAAGGTGCGATCGGTTCTTGATCTGATCACGATGGGAGTTTTTGAGTTCCGTCACGACTGAATTGCTCTTGCTGGCTATGAACGCATCTTCAGCGACTCGTGCTACAACCCGGCCATCGTCCGTTTCGGAGACGACCTCTATCACACACCGGTCGCCCATATCGGTACTTGCCGCATAGCAGGTTCTCACGAGTGGTCCTGCGTCATCTGGGTCTCCAGTTATCTTCCAGACGACACGCCGGAGGGCAATGTTGGCATCCACCGACCGGACCGCGCTGGTGAGCAGGACCAAGACGCGTACCGGAAGAGCCAGCACTTCAGCCAAGAACCTCAACATGACGGCAGTCTCGCAGGATTTTGTATGAGTTGGCAACGCCTCCGGCTCCGTGCGTCGCGATACTAATCACGGAGCGAAATAACATATTCGTTTACCCGTTCTCCGCAATTCGTGAATGCAACGGTTCGATGGACCAGTCGAACCGAGTTCAACACAGCGCTATGCAGCGTCGGGCCGCATAACCCTCGTCAGAGCACGTTTCGCGGCAACTGCATAACTCTGGCCAGAATCGGTCAAGCAGCGCGGGCCAATGCCGGTGGAACCCAAAGCTTGAGATCCGATTGCACGAGGCGACCGGAGGTCCGTCTTGGTGATCCATCGCGTCGGATCACCTCCGGACCAATCCGGCGATTCGGTACGACACTCATTCGTGCTACTCCGGTCGCCGCAGCCTCACCCATGCGGGCATGTGATCCGAGACATCCCACTCGCACCTTTCCAGGACGTGTGTCCGCTGCGGTTTCTCAAGCAACGAAAACGGCGCCCCAAACAGAGCGTCTGCAAAGAGGTCCGTAAAGGAAAAGACATCGTAGTAGTAGTCACTGATTCCGGCACTCGCGATCTGTTCGTTGTCCTCAGGCCCCGGTAGCACCCCACCGCGACTGAAGAACGCAATCTGATCGTATGTCTCGCCTTGGCGCGCATTCGTTCTCAGGAACGCTTGTCGTACCGGATGTTCAGTGAGGAGAGGGAAGTTACAGACAGCCGGTGTTCTCGACTTGAGCACCGTCTCGTTGAGCGACTTGAGAAACGAGTCAACGAACTCGCGTGAGCGATCAGCGGAAGACAGGTCGAAGTTGAGATCACCAAGGAGAACGATACTTGGCGCATACATGCGATCCGGATACTTCGCGCGAGAGTAGAGCCATTGAAGGAGCGAGAAGAACTCCTCGCGCCGCTCTGACTTGCGAGTTCCGTAGAGGAGATGCGCGTTCACAGCGAGGAACTTCAGAGGATTCGCCCCTGCCTTTCCGCTGATGGCGAAGGATGCTATGTGGGGCGCACGAATGAAGTTAATGAAGCGATCTGGGCGAAACTCGGTCTTCTCTTTGTTTGTGAACGCAGACATCGCTCCGGCAATTGAATCCCAATCCTCTTTTAACGTCCGGTAGATCTCACTTCGATCGATCGTGATGTCAGACGCGAGCTCAGTACGCTCGATTCGCGAACGACGATAGAGATACGCAAGACGCTCTGCGTTCCCACGCTGTCCCGGATAGGCTCCTGTGACATCGCTCAGGAGCAGATCATACGAACTCCCAAGGTGCTCGTGCAGGTGCTGGATCGCGGCAAGGTTGTCACCCACTTCCTGGACGGCCAGAAGATCGAACCGCGAGGCGATCTCCACAAGGAAATCAATCGCACCTGCGCTCCGACGGCCCGGATCTGAGAACTCGCGAATGTTGAAGGTCCCGAGTACCACCGAATCCCGTCTGCGATGCGGCAGGCCATACTCGTGGCCCCTGCGCCTCAACAGGTCGTGAATCTGTCCCCACTCCACTTCCGAAAACGTCTTTGGCATCCCCGCCCTCCAATCCTCGTGAGAGGTAGTGATACTCAAACATAGTTACCAAATGTCGCCGATTGTCGACCCCTGTGGCGGCGATCAACTCACTTACATAGCGTTCTACGGTACGTGAACTGAGGTGCAAGAGCTTGGCAATGTCGCGGTTCGTCATGTGCGGCGAGGCACACATCCGTTCGAGTATCCGTTCTCTGCTGGGCGTGATCTCGTAGGCTGACGGGCTCTGACGCTCCATCCGACCAACCACCTGCCGCGCGAGCCGTGATGAATTCGCGAGCGCGAGGAACGGTGCAATCCCTGCGTGATAGACAACCCAGCCCGCAGCAGCGATCTCAAAGGAGACGAGAAGCACATCCGGTCGCTGCCCCACGTCCGGCCGCGCAATGACGAACACAGCGTTCACAGCTCCCGCGGTCATGAGGAAAACAACCTTCCTCCGTGTCACAGATGCGCTTGACCGGAAAAGGTGAAGGACTCCGGCCCAGAACACAACTGTGGGAAGAGGCCCGGCGCAGGCGGAAAGACCAAGAGCGATACCGCTCGCCACGCACACCCAGCCTGCCGCACGCGCTCCTCCCGGAACAGCACCCATACCAAAGAGAAGTCCAAGCACTCCAACGGCCAGCGCCACGGACCACGCTCGCGGGGAGCGTAGCAGGAAGAGCGCATGGAGCGTTACGACGAGTGCAAACGCGCCAAGTCCTGTGAGGTCATGCTTCCGTCGCGATCGCGCCGTCATCCGTCTCCTCGACACTTATGTTATACGAAATACGGTCAATGTCAACAAAAAGACCTATTTAAAACTCCAATATATAAAGGTGGTAGTTTTACTACTATGAATCTCGCTGCTCTCAATCACACTACACATGCTTAGTCACCCCGGTTGGCTGAGCGAATCATGCCGGAACTACCGGCGAAGGAGTGACTATGTTGAGAGTGAAGAAACGTCATGTTGAGCTTGGCGGCGAGTCAATGACGGTCCCGCAGGTTGTGAGCAACGGGACGATTGACTACGACGAGTTCGTTGATGTCGTCTCGAACGGAGACCGTTCGACTGCAAACGAGGTGATCTCCGTGATCAGCCGCATTCAACGATCAATGTCGTTCATGCTGGCCCGCGGCGATCGCGTTCAGACGCCGATTGGGACCTTCTCTGTGTCGATGGGCGTGGGCGAGCGAGATGCGTTTGGCGCATTTGAACTGAGTCCAAAGAACGCTCGGGTCAACTTCCGCCCATCTCAGGACATGATCAAGGAGGTTCGAGAGCGCATCGATATCGAGCTCGACTCGACGGTGAGCGTCCTGCGACCTGCGATCGACGCTGTTGAGAATGCAACCGTGGATGTGCCCGCAGGCACGATCATCCCGGAGAGCCTTGTCTACGTGAGAGGCAAGAACCTGGAATTCAACCCAGCGAACGAGACAGAGGGCGTCTTCCTGATCGACGCAAACGGTGTTGAGACTCGAGCCAGTGTCTACGGACGTTGCGGAGCACGGCAAATCGTCATGGTTGTTCCCGGCGTTGACAATGGAGTGTTCCGGCTCCAGGTCCGTGCGACGCGTGGCGAAGACGAGTTCGAGGTCGGCGAATATCCCGGCACCCTGACCGTGGTCGAAACAGCCCCAGCTGTTCCGTCACCGAGCGCTGATTAGCGTTCGACGCATCCGGTGCGATCGGGGCCACCGGATGCATCCTTCCCTCCTAGAGCACGCACAGACGATCCAAGTACTTGCACTCGATAACACAGACAATCACTGAGATCACCCAACGCCTCGCCAGGGTCATCCCGGGCAGTCAACGCACGAAAGGACTCGTCTCGCTGAACAACGCACAACGAGTGGGTGAGAGCACATCCTCTTCTCGTTGAACTAGACTGTTATCCTCGGCGATCCCCACGCAACATCTCGGCGAAAACTCGCTGTGCAGACCACGAGAGCAACCCGTCGGATCGCGCTGGAAGACCGTTGAATCACTAAACACCCGATAGTCTCGAAGCGAGACGGGTGGCCGATCACAGCCTGCATCGCTGGGTACGTGACGAGTGTCAACGGCGGCCGAAAAGTTCCCATTTGGGTGTGCAGGCAGGACGCCGACGCGCGGTTACTTACCGGACCGACTCATGTCGGTCGTCTACTGAGGTGGATCCGTTCGTCCGCCCCGAAAGCAGATTCACCTACGAAGTGCACTTCCGCACATCACAGGCGTCCCCGCGCCTTGAGCCGAAGGTACTCGTTGATCAGAGAGAGGCTTAGGCCAGATGGCTTACAGTCAACCACGAGGATGCCTCGGTTTTGCCACGCCTGCTGACGTGCGAGGCGAGCCTCCTCGTACGCGGCAGCAGAGGCGTACAGAAGGGCGTCCTCGTGACTGGAGAGTGTCGTGGGTGCCTGTGCGCTCTGTTCACGAAGGGATGCAACCATGAGCACATGTCGTTTCATGGCAAGGAGAAACGCAGCGTCCATTGTCCCATCGTCTTCCTCGCGAAGATTGGAAAGCAATACGATCAGCGTGCGGCGCCGAAGCCGGGAGAGGCAGCTTCGCACAGCAACCGCGGGAGAGGATGGGACGGAAGAGCTCTCAAAGCCCATGGTACCCTCCAGGATTCGTGCGAGCGCGTCACGGCCTTTGCGTGGAGGAATCCAAAGCTCCGTTGGGCCAAGCCCAAGGAGGCCAACGCTATCGCCATGTGCGATGGACGCTCGGGCGAGTCGCAGAGTCGCCTCAAGCGCATAGTCAAAATGAAGCAGCGTATCGTCACGCTGATGCAGTCGATACCCCGCATCGAGCAACATAACGACCTGCTGATCTTGCTCGTCCTGGAACTGCCTGACGATTGGCATTCCGCGTTTTGCGGTGCTCCTCCAATCAACAGATCGAATCGGATCGCCGGGAACAAACTCTCGGAGTTCGTGAAACTCGGTACCCTCACCGCGTTTTCTCGTGACCGTGGTTCCCCCTTGGTAGCGTGCCGCGAGAAGCGCGTCGTCTCGACGTGATTCGGTGAGTTGCGGATAGACCGATATCCGGATCTGTTCATCCACCTCGACGGAACGCTCCCACAGTCCGAATGGCGACGGAATCGAGACCCACATTCCCGCAATACTCCACCTCCCACGTTGCACCGCGGTGAGTCTCGATTGAACGATAGCTTGTCCGGTCCGACGAAACACATCGCCCGACACAAGCGCGGGATACGGATCGCAAGCGATGGTCTTTGGGAGTTGCTCGTAGACCCGAAGCGATGCTGGACGGCGAGCTGTTGTCCAACTGACGACGAGCTCATATGGCGATGGAACGTTCCTAAAGACGACCTGCTGTTGACGACGTGTGATCTGTAGCGTGCCGACGTCGTACGCTGACGCACGCGCACGATCCGAAATCGCAAGCGCGAGGACGACGAGTCCCACGACGATCCAAGGAATAAGCAACGATCCTTCAATCGACACAAGAACCCCGAAGATCGCCAACGCGGAAACCGCCCAGACCAGTCGAGCTGTTGGCCTCACGTACGAGGCGCCTCGACGCTCTGAAGCACGGTCGTGATGAGCTCATCCTCGGTGCGACCTTCTATCTCACTCTCCGGGCTCAACCGAATACGGTGACGCAGGACGGGTGCGCATAGCTCAACGATGTCGTCTGGAATCACAAAGTCACGGTCGTCCAACAACGCCATCGCGCGAGCGCAGCGGATGAGTGCAATCGCGGCCCGCGTCCCGGCACCAACGACGAGGTCATGCCGTGTGCGAGTCGCAGCGCAGATAGCCACCGCGTAGTCAAGCACCGCGTCATCCACCCGGATTCCGGCCGCCGCACGTTGTATCTGTTCGACCTCTTCAGCGCTCGCAACGGGCTCAATCGAGCTCACGTCCAATCCGTCAAACCAGCGCTGGTCGGTGGCTTTCCGGACGATCTCGCGTTCGGATTCGCTTTCAGGATAGTCGATGAGGAGCTTCAGCATAAAACGATCATTTTGGGCATCCGGCAATGGATAGGTTCCCTCATGCTCGAACGGGTTTTGGGTCGCAAGCGTGAGGAAGGGGCGCGGTAGCGAATGAGATGTTCCATCGATCGTTACCTGCCCCTCCTGCATTGCCTCAAGCAAAGCGGCCTGTGTCTTAGCAGGTGCTCGATTGAGTTCGTCCGCAACGAGCAGATTCGTGAAGACAGGACCCTTGTGGGTCCGGAACTCCTGCTCCTGACTGCCCCATACCACGTGCCCGGTGATGTCGCTCGGCATGAGATCCGGGGTGAACTGGATGCGATTGGTCTCTGCGCGGATGGCCCTCGCAAGCGACCGAACCAGAAGGGTCTTGCCAAGACCGGGCACGCCCTCGACGAGCAAGTGCCCTCCGGCTATCAACGCAACGTGCACGAGCCGCAAGACCCGACGCTGACCAAAGAACGATGTCGCGACTGAAGCCTCAATGCGGTGCGCAAGGGCCGTTGCCGCATCTCGACCCATCGGTTCAATCACTGTTGTCCTCCATGCTCTTTGCCAATCGAACGATTTCCGTGAACTGACGACGGTCCCCTGCTCGCAATTGCTCAGTGAACACACGAGCCACCTGAACACGATCGATACCCAATCGCGCGGTCACGACATCAAGCTGCCCGTCATCGATATCACCTGCCGTGTATGGAATCCCCGCTCTCCGAAGAATCCGCCGTTGGAGCGGCAAGAGAAGTGCCGCACTCTGCCGGTAGTGCCAGAGGAAGTGGGCATCGCCGGCGATCCTATCACCAACGGAGGCTCCGGGCGGCGGATCGATCTCAAGCGGAGAGTCCAGCCGGACACGCGCGCGTAGGAACAGAAGCACCACGACCGCCGCGAGCCCTACGATGGGGACCCAGAGATTGTCAACGATCTCACGCCCAAGAAGAAGGTCTGGTTCGGAGATATCGATCAAAAGCGTTCCGGTGCCCTCTCCCATCAAATACCAGGCAAGGGTGGCGTTGTCTTCGCGGCCAATAAAATCGTTCTGTAGCATCACCGGCTCGCCCATGAGCGTCACCCGACCAGCTCCAAGGGACGCGCTGAGAAGCACGGGACGCCCGTCGTCTGCAAGTTCAACCCGAACGTCTGCGTTCAGATCTGTCGAAATGACAGCTCCTGACGGAGGCGAGTAGTGGGCTGTGAGCTGGAGTTCATCCAGTCGCAGATCCCCAGATGGGGCATCCTCCCCACCGAACATGGCTCCGAACAAGCTCTGTTGCGGTCGAGCGAGATCAGGTTCTACCAAGAGGCCGGCCGCTTCCCAGATCGATCTCCATTTTGCGCTCAACATCTTAAACGCGGTACTGGAGGGGTCGTTCAGGACTATGGTAAGACGACCACCTCGTTCGATCCACGTGCGTATTTGCTCTTTCGACTCGATCGGGACATGGTGTGAATCGACGATGAGCGCCCCGCCCTTGTGCGGTAGAATCGCTTGGTCTCTTGCTGTTATGTACTCGATCTCCTGTTGCCGCGCCCATCGTCCCAGCGCAAGATAGGGATCCTGTCGTGCCAGGTCGGACGAGTCGGTCGTGCGCTCAATCTCAACACGTTCCAGGTTCGAACCGATCGTGATCGCGAGCCCGGCGACAATCAAAACGGTGACGAACGCCAAGAAACCGGAACCAGCGGAGCGTCTCATGTCGCACCTCCCCGAAGCGAGGAGAGGAGCCGAAGACCGTCGGC
>JANQQY010000339.1 GCA_028284845.1 Spirochaetales bacterium | reverse complement strand
TCACGGTGGAACCGCTCGATCGTGGCACCGGAAACGTCTTTGCGAGCAAGGTCGGCAGCGATCGACTTCCCCAACCGCTCCTCGATGCGGTCGAGCGAGGAGTGCTGGGAGGATTGGACAGTGGATTCGTGCAAGGCTATCCGGCCTACGACGTTGGGGTGACGCTCGAGGACGCGGTCTACAACGAGGCAACGAGCACCGAGTTCGCCTTCGAGGCTGCGGCGTCGATCTGTCTGGACAACGCCTGTCGTGCTGCCTCGCCCGTTCTGCTTGAACCGATCATGAAGGTTGACGTCATCGTGCCCAAAGAGTTCATGGGCGAAGCGATCAACGGAATCACGAGTCGAAGCGGGATTGTGGAGAGCGTTGAGTCGCGTCCGAGCGCCGAGCATATCCGGGCGAGTGCCCCGCTTGAGAAGATGTTTGGATACTCAACGGCACTTCGATCGGCGACCCAGGGTCGAGGCACCTATGCGATGGAGTTCAGCCACTTCGAGAGCAAGCGATAGGTCCGATTCCTTGACAGCCAAAACGAGCCGCCCGTATAGTAACGGGCATCCTAACAAACCCCTGACAAATCCCTGAGGAGTACGAATGAGTATCACGACCGAATCTATCCGCAACGTAGCCGTAGCTGGCCACGGTACGACCGGAAAGACTGCGCTCGTGGAGTCCCTTCTGTTTACTGCTGGCGCCGTCGCACGCGCCGAATCGATCGACAGCGGCAAGACGGTCAGCGACTTCACGGAAGAGGAGATTGCAAGCAAGTTCTCCGTTCACAACTCGCTGGCCCACTTGAGTTGGAACGACAAGAAGATCAATCTACTCGACACCCCTGGTGCCAGCGACTTCGTAGGCGAAGTCGTGGCCGCATTCCGGGCGTGCGAGAGCGCGATGATGGTCGTTGGTGCGCGTGCAGGAGTGCAGATCGAAACGATCAAACTCTGGCGTCGACTCAACCAACGGAACATGCCTCGCTTCGTCTTTGTCAACAAGATGGACGAAGAGCGAGCCGACTTTCAGACCGCCGTAAACGACCTCTCCGAGAAGTTCGACAAGACCTTTGTTCCGATCACCATACCCATTGGCGAGGGAGCAGACTTCCGCGGAGTCGTCAATCTTATTGAGATGAAGGCCTTTATCGTTGAGGACGGGAAGCCCACCGTGGTCGACATTCCGGAAGAGATGCAGGCCGCAGTCGATGAGGCTCACGAGGTTCTGATCGGAGCGGCCGCAGAGGGTGACGAGGAACTCGAGATGAAGTATCTCGAAGAAGAGACGCTCACCCAGGAAGAGGTCAGACACGGTCTCCAAGAGGGACTCCGGTCAAGCAAGCTGGTCCCCGTGCTCTGCGGAAGTGCGCTCACCGGCGCCGGCGTGAACTCCCTCCTTCAGTTTATCTCCAACAACGCTCCCAGTCCGGAAGGAATCGAGGATGCGGTTGTCAGCGGCGATGGAGAGGAATCGACGATCACGATCTCGCAGGATGGTTCGTTCAGCGCGCTTGTCTACAAGACGAGCATTGATCAGTTCTCAGGAAAGCTCAGCTACATCAAGTGCATGACCGGCGTATTGAGCGGCGACACCGAGCTTTACAATGTGCGTGAACAGAAGAAGGAACGCGCAGGGAAACTCTTCACGGCGCTCGGAAAGAAGCTCGACGAGGTGAGTGACATCGTTGCCGGCGACATCGGCGTGATGTCGAAGGTGGCGGGCGCTCAGACGAACGACACCTACGCGACACCTGACAAGCCTGTCCAGTACAAGCCGCTCCAACTGCCCCAACCGGTCCATTCGGTCGCCATTGAAGCGGTCAATCGAAAGGACGAAGACAAGCTCGGCCAGATGATCAACCGTGCAACGGACGAGGACAAGACCTTCCTCGTTCGGTACAACCCGGAGACGAAGGAAACCGTCGCCAGCGGCATGGGTGAACTTCACATCAACCTGATTCTCAATCGGATCAAGGAGAGCCAGAAGATCGAGATTTCGACTCGCGTGCCGAAGGTCGCCTACCGTGAGACGATCACCGGAGGTGCGGAGTCCGAGTACACGCACAAGAAACAGTCCGGCGGACACGGGCAGTACGGACGCGTCGTGATCAAGATCAAGGCACTTCCTCGCGGCGAGCAGTACTCCTTCGATAACCTGATCAAGGGGGGCGCGGTCAGCCGGGGTTACATCCCGGGCATCGAGAAGGGCTTCCATGAGGCAATGGAATCGGGAGTGCTCGCCGGCTATCCGGTCGTCGATGTGGGAATCGATCTTCTCGACGGTAAAGAACACCCCGTCGACTCGTCGGAGATGGCCTTCAAACTCGCCGCCCGCGGCGCACTCCGTGACGCGATGGGCAAGTCGAAGCCGACACTCCTTGAGCCGGTGATGAACCTAAACGTCTTTATTGAAGAGCAATACCTTGGCGACGTCCTTGGTGACCTCAGCGGCCGACGAGGCCGAGTGATGGGTCAGGATCAGCTTGGTGGTGGCATCATTGAGATCAAGGCGCAGGTCCCGCAAGCAGAACTTCTTCGCTACGCGATTGACCTGCGATCAATCACCTCCGGCACCGGCGG
>JANQQY010000335.1 GCA_028284845.1 Spirochaetales bacterium | reverse complement strand
GCTGAACGACAGTCGATCCCAATCGCTCATTGTCACGGTGCGTGGACGTGGCTACAAACTTACCGCAGAATAATACTCGTCTACTTGGTATGATCGTCTCTCGATGAGCGCCAGCTCCGATGAGATTTCCGAACAGCTTGAGGTGCTTACGGACCGACTCGACACCGCTGAACAAAACATTGAGGGACTCCGTTCTGACCTTGAGGATCGATCGCTTGAGGAGAAGGTTCGCGAGCTTGAACGGCTGGTGAACCGTGACCCCAACACCGATCTCCCGATCATGCGGCAGTTCTACCTTCAGCTGCAGCACATGCTTGAGCCTGATGATGATACGCCGAAGCCGTCTCATCTTGCCGTCGGACTTCTGAGGCTCGACAACGGCTACTCAAGAATCAGGAACACTCGCGACCGGAACCGCGTGCTCCTCTTCAAGACGGGTGATCGACTTCGGAAGGCCATTGGCGACAACGTCTACCAGAGCGACCGGTTCGATGAATTCCTTGTGATCCTTCGCGGGATTGTGACTGCCGAGGAGGTCGTTGCCACGGCGCTCGAGCTCCTCGAAGAAGTGGCACAGCCGCACGCCGGTCCCGCGAACGACATCTCATTCGGCGCCTACATTGGGCTTGCGCTCTATCCCGACCACGGCGAATCGCGAGAGGATCTTGTTCGAAACGCGGAAATCGCCTTGGGCAACGCTGTGCGAACGGACTCACGCGCAGTTGTGTACAACGATACCGTGGGAGCCGCGTTTCGAGAGCGCGAGCAGATCGAGTACGAGCTTCGCCGCATCTCGCGATCGGGGTTTGAAAACTTCTCACTTGTGTTTCAGCCGTTTGTGGATCAGAACAATGTGATCAGGGGCGGCGAATCGTTGATTCGCTGGAATCATCCGGAGATTGGTCCAGTATCTCCGGGGCGCTTTATTCCCATTGCGGAAGAGGGCGGAGCGATCCGTTTCCTCGGACAGTGGAGCCTCTACCAGAGTTGTCGCCATATTCGAGAGTTGCCGGACGACAAGCGAGCCAGTCTCTACATATCCGTCAACCTCTCGCCACAGCAGTTCAAACAACCCGACCTCGTTGACCGGATTGGTGGAATCCTTGAATCGACCGATCTTGAAGCGAATCAGCTTAACCTGGAGGTTACGGAAACGATCGTTATGGATGAGCCTGAGAACGCCCTCGCCAAGATGAAGGATATCAAGTCGTTGGGCGTTCGACTCGCGCTGGACGATTTTGGTACCGGGTATTCAAGCCTGAGCTATCTTGGCCAGTTCGAGTTCGACACTCTCAAGATCGATAGAAGCTTTGTGGACCGCGTTGACGAGAGTGACTCTGCGCAGACGCTCCTTCGAGCGATGCTCTCCATGGCACGCGCATTTGGCATGAAGGCGCTCGCGGAGGGAGTCGAGCGTCAGGAAGAACTCGACTTCTTGTGGAGTGAAGGGTGCGACCTCGTCCAAGGCTACTACTTCTCGAAGCCGCTACCATGGACCGAGTTCGTCGAGCTTCTTGAGAAGGGTGTGCCGTGATCTTTCTGACGACGACCGCAGAAACGCTCACCGGAGCCGTGGAGCAAGTTGCCGAACAGCGTCAATGGATTGACGGCGTGGAGCTTCGGGTGGACCTCCTCTTGGAGTCCGAGCGCGAAACAGCGCCACGATTTCGAGCGCTCGTGGATTCGCTTGAGAGTCGCCGGACGTCACACATCCCACTCATCGCTACCATCCGACGGGAGACCGACGGGGGGCGATCGAATCAAACCGACGTCGCTCGACTCAAGTCGCTTTCCGCATGCGCGGCGAGCGGGTTTGACTTCGTTGACGTCGAGTCAGATGTCGCGCCGATGCTCCGCTCGGGCGATCTTGGTGCAGCTCTCATCGGGTCGGGTGTTACTCCCATAGTTTCCACCCACGATTTTGCGGGCGTCCCTGAGGGCGTCACCGACCTTGTTGATGCCGCCGCTGCGGTGGGCCAGAACGCGATTGTCAAACTCGCGGCAACACCGAACTCCACGGCCGACCTGGTCCGCCTCATCCGCATCGCCGATGATTTTGGCGCACGCAGGGTTGAACACATCGTGCTTGGAATGGGAGCCTTTGGATTTCCAACACGAGTTCTGACCCATCGGCTTGGAAACGTCCTCACCTTCGCCTCGGCGCCGGGAGATACGGCGGCGCCCGGTCACATCGATCCGGAGACATTGGCAACGCAGTACCGTATCTCAGAGGCGACTGACGACACGCGATACTTCAGTGTCATTGGTAATCCCATTGGCCACTCCCGTAGCCCGGAGTACCACAACGGTCGCTTTAGCTCTGATGGGATCAACGCGATCTACCTTCCGGTTCTCGTAGACGACACTAGAGATCACTTCGCGCTTGCGGAGGCGATCCCGCTGCTCGGCTTTTCTGTCACCATCCCGCACAAGCAGGCGGTGATTCCGTCGCTCGCGGAGACGGGCGAGGATGTCCGCGCCGCGGGTGCATGCAACACGGTCGTCCGGTGTCCCGGAGGATGGAAAGGAATCAACACTGACGTTCTGGGTTTTCTCGCGCCTCTCGAAGAGGTTCTCGATCGAGATCTCTCCGCCTGCAGAGTGTTAATGATCGGTGCGGGCGGGGCGGCACGGGGTATTGCGTACGGACTCCTGAAGGCGGGCTCGGAGGTAACGGTCTGGAACCGAACCGAGTCGCGTGCGCGTGGTTTGGTGGCGGACCTTACCGAGTTCTCGCTACCAGGCTCGATTCGAGCTGTCGGATCGGTGACTGCAGACGCCACCGAGCGTCCCGATATCGTGATCAACACAACGAGTGTCGGCATGCATGGATCAGGCGATCCAATCGATTGGTTTGCCTTTACCGGTGACGAGGTCGTCTATGACATCGTCTACACTCCGCCGGAGACGCCGTTGATTCAGAGAGCCGCCGCAGCGGGATGTCGGGTGATCACCGGCGATCGTATGTTCGACGCGCAGGCCGCCGCCCAGTACGAGCTCTACCGCGTACTCGCTACCGCCGGATTGGGCGCCGCTTCACCAGACCAGACCTGAGTCTTCGCACCAGCCCGAGCTTGCGGACCCGGAGCCGTATCGTCTCTCGTTCCGGGAGCTGATCAGCGATCAAGATCAGGTCGTCCCCGCCCTTCTCGAGTTCCACCGGTTCCAGGAGCCGCTTGATCGGCGACCCGTCGTCCGCACGCTCGATCACCTCAAGGAGCGAGGTGCCGGTTCGAACCGCCTGCTCAATGATTCGGACCTTCCCAACGTAGTCGAGCCCACGCGCCTCGGTCTTCTCAATCTTCATCGTTCCGTTTGCGATCTGGTCGACCGACACAACGAGCCGGTTCGCGATTCGCGCTCGCATCGCTTCCCGCTGATCTGTGCCAATCGAACTGACCTTTTCGTAGAGCTCGCCGAACCAGTCGGGATCGTCATCAGAGTGATCGAGGGTGATTGGGTCCGATTGCGAGGCTGTCGAGAAGATCCGGGCGAAGACGTTGCTTCGTGAAGGATTGACCGGAGCAGGAACGAGCGCGCTCGAGGCCCGCGGCGGCGGGGCTGGAGCCATCACCTCGGGAACGAGTTCAACGCCGGCGTCCTGGAGTGCGTCTCGAAGTTCAGTGACGTCCGACTCCGCGAAGAGGTAGACCCCCGGCGCGAGCTCCCTGCGCATGAGCGATTGAATTGTCTGAGAGTGCTCAACCGAGAACCGACGCGCCTCCTCAACGGTGAGGACGATGCCCTTGAGAAGCCGAACGCTCTCGAATTCAGCGGCCCATCCATTGAGGCTCGAGGTGATGTTCGAAGGCATCCGATTTGCCGTTAGAGCCGTCAGTTCCGCGATGAGATCGGCCACCTGGCGTCCCGTCTGGAGCGCAGAGGCGAATCGTTCCTTTGTGAGTTCGAAGTGCGAGTAGGTGTCGAGGCGTGTAAGGCGCGCGACCGACGCGAGCGCCAACGCGTCCCGGAAGAGAGTGGTCGAGGGGACGGTGACGTCAAAGTTCGGCTGGATCACGATCGGGTTCTCTGAGGCAGTCATCGTGCGTTCCGGGCGAGCATCCGATCGCGCGGCCCGCAGGAATCCATCTTTCGCGCGCGAGAAGAGGCCGACGATCGTCATGGCTTCCCTGCAGCGGCGTAGCGAGTCGGCGCTCTGCTCCGGGTCGAGGATCAGAAGGAGGCGCTCCACTCCGGATTCCTGCAAGAGCAGCTCCTCGTCCGTCGTGGAGACCAGATGCTCAACCGCAGCGGCGAGAACCTCGTAGCCGTGTCGCCCGTCCGTTGCGAGTGCCGCCACAAGCGTCGAGAGTCTCCGAAGCGGGCTCAGGTCGGCAAGCTCCGACCAGCGAGCCTCGTTGTTCACGAGTTCGGATCCGTTGATCGCGCCGGCGGCGACCAGAGCATCGATTGCGACCCGGACTCGCGGTACGCTCTCTCCGGCACTCCCAATCTGTTCCGCAAGAATCGGCGCTCTCGACTCAAGATCGCTCTTTGCACGTTTCTTGAGCGATCCGTCGGCTTTGAACGGGCCCCCGCCCTCTCCGACGAGCGCGTAGATCGCAGTCAAGGTCGAGTCGGTGAGCCATGGGACCGATGCGGGCGGGTCGTCGTCCGCGGCACGTCTGAAGGCGAAGACTCGACCCGGGCGAAGCACACGCTTCTCAAGGTTCTCAATGAGGAGCGGATTGATACCGATTCGATCGTCGTCACGGTAGACAAGCAGACGATCCTCGAGGTTGAGCAGCTGTTGGTGAAGGTCGAGGTAGCTTCCGCCGCCAAAGGAGCTATGAATGTCATCGAGTCGTGGCTCGCCAAGGATCCAGATGGCCGTCAGTACGCCTGCGTCGGCCTCATCGATCAACTCCACGATCCGTTGCTGGATCTCAGGTCGACGGAGAAAACGCTCGAGGCGATTGATCAGATCGTGCTTGTTGAACGGAGTTTTGATGCGGCCCAGGTAGTTTCGCATCAGCTCAAAGAACGCCTCATCTCCCATTCGAAGAAGCGCGCTCTTGAAATCACGCATCGGCATGCGGTTTAGTCCCAGATTTCAATGTGATACTTGTAACCCTGCTCCGTCAGGAACTTCTGCCGGTTCGCCGAGAACGTCTCTTCGGTCGTGTAGCGTGAGATGATCGAATAGAAATAGGAGTTCTTCTCCTTCGGTCGCAGAATTCGGCCAAGGCGTTGCGCCTCCTCCTGTCTTGAGCCGAACGTTCCGGAGACCTGAATCGCGACGCTTGCGTCAGGCAGGTCGATCGCAAAGTTCGCGACCTTGCTCACGACGATCACTCGGACGGCACCTTGCCGGAAGTCGTGATAGATCTTCTCTCGCTCCGGGTTCGGCGTGCTGCCGGTGATCAACGGCGCCTTGAGGGCCTTCGCGAGTTCTTTGAGTTGGCTGATGTACTGACCAATCACCATAATCGCGTCCTCGCGATGGTTCTCGATGATCTGCCGCGTTATGTCGATTTTCCTTGGATTCTCGCTTGCGATCCGGAACTTCCCACGCTTGTCGGCCGTCGCGTACTCAACCTTCCGGGAGTCCGGGAGGTCGATCCGAATCTCGTAGCAGTTTGCCTCTGCAATCCACCCCTTCTGTTCAAGTTCTTTCCACGGTACGTCGTAGCGCTTGGGTCCAACGAGACTAAAGACATCGGTCTCGCGACTGTCCTCGCGGATGAGTGTCGCGGTGAGGCCAAGACGCCGCACGGCCTGAATTTCTGCGGTTACCCGGAACACCGGTGCCGGAAGGAGGTGGACTTCGTCGTAGATAATGAGACCCCATTTGCGCTCGCTGAAGATTTTGAAATGCGGGAACTCCTGTTCCTTGTCCGGGCGCCACGTAAGGATCTGGTAGGTAGCGATCGTGATTGGCTTCACGTTCTTGTGGTCACCGGTGTACTCGCCGATGTCGTCCGGACGAATCTCGGTCTTGTCCAGGAGCTCGTCCATCCACTGGTGAACCGCGGCGACATTCGTAGTGATGATCAGTGTGTTCGCCGAGACAATCTCCATGACTTTCATACCAAC
>JANQQY010000331.1 GCA_028284845.1 Spirochaetales bacterium | reverse complement strand
AAGCCGTTCAGTCAGAAACAGATACCACCCAGAGCGGTGGGGAGTGATGCCTCGTCTGAACCCTGAAAACTGTCACCTATGTCCTGAACCCGTACCCGGAGATCGATAGTCATCGCGGCCGTCGCCGTGTGCGTCGCTCTGTTGGTTGGGTGCGAGGCCGCCGGTTCCGATCCAGGACCGGGTGCGAATGATCCTGGCAGCGGTGATGGCGGCGACGATATGCCTATCGGCGGCGAGGTTGTTCTCTCGGGTGATGCCGTTACGATCGATTCCGTTGTATACACCAACGGCACGATGGGTTGGAATGTGCCCGATGGACGCTCCTTGCAGCTTAGCCCGGCGAACTTTAGTGACAGCGCTAACGACGACGGTACGAACTGGTGCGAGTCGGTCTCCATGTTCGGTTTAGGTGACTACGGGACGCCCGGCACGCCCAATGCCGATTGTCCATAGCCCGCTCGATCTCCTTCGGTATCCGGCAGATCCCGATCGTGCCCCTCTGCTCCACGGATTCGCGCCACCCAAGGCGGCCTCAACACCAGAGAGAGTGACACGCATCACCGCTCGCCGTAGCGATAGAATCGTGGCACTCGATGTCGACGGGATCGTCGTCTACGACGTGCAGGACGAGTCGGATCGGATCCAAGACGATCGACCGTTCCCGTTCCTGCCGACTCTTGATCCATTCGACTTCTCCAAACGACTTGCTTCCGCGGCAGACCAGGATCTTCCTCCCCGAATCGTCTATATCGCGACGGCCGCTTGTTCCCGCAGCGAGCTCCTGCGCCGTTTGAAGAGCATCGGTGCAGGTCACGAAGCAGTGGTTCTTGTCGGCGCGAGCAGCAGTCGATCGAAGCCGCACATCAAACTTGGCGAGGCGTATGAGTTACTACGCTACGAGAGACCGGACGTAACCTTTGGAGGAGTTACAATCCCGGAGCGACACGTAGAGAAAGGAGATGAACACCACCCACTACTCCGAAAGATGCGATCCGGCTGCGAGTTCTTCATCTCTCAATGCGTCTTTGATTCAATGGCGGCGATCAACGCCCTGTCCGATTGCCTCTACGAAGCCCGGCGCCAAGTCACAGAGATGCCGCGCATCATACTCACATTCAGCCCATGCGGATCCTTACAAACGCGTCGCCTATGCACTGGCTCGGAGTCTCAATCCCGCGTTGGCTACAGAACGACCTGGAACATGCCCACGATGTGCTCGACGTGTCTCTTCGAGCAGCGGTCTCGGCCGCAGAGGCGATCGTGCGCTTCTGCACCGACCACCGCATCCCGTTTGGATTTAACGTCGAGAGCGTCTCCATCCGCAAAGCTGAAGTCGACGCGGCTGACCAGCTAACAATGCGACTGTGCGAGGTGCTTCGCCGGAGCGGACTACGGCAGTGAGTGCCCAACGAATGGCTCGAGCGAGTTCAATCGATAAGTCTCGAAACATGGTCACTCCGTCTCCCATCGGTGCGCATCGTCGTTTCCGATTGAGTTGTTCTTCTGATACGTAGACGTACTATTAGTTACCCAACGTTGCGTTCTGCCGCCAAAACAGCCTTGTGCTCCTCTGCCAGAGTCGCACTCTGCCTTTCCTTGACTACGCTCCACGATTCCCCGGCCTCCACTCCAGAGACGCGTTCCTCGTATTTCCGCAAAGCCCTGGAGAGCACAGACGGGATACTGATGTCCGCTTCTGATTCCAAGCAGAGTAGGATGTTGAGGTAATCCCAGAGAACGTCGCCGAGTTCGTCCTCCAGATACACACGGCGTCGCTTAGGAATCTCTTCAGTGACTTCCTCGATCTCCGTTCGCAACCCTTCAATATAGGTCTCAGCACCTTGAGACCAGGAGCCGTCTCTGTCGAGCGCATTCTTCTTTCTGGCGATTGCCAGCAGGTTCTCTATGTCTGTCATTGATGTCGTCCAGAATACCCGATCTCCGACGGGTTGATCGCGAGCGGTTCCCAGCTCATTGTGTTCGATGGTGTCTCGGCCTGTCTTTCGTCTACGATGCGCCCGTCAATCGCACGATCCAATCGCTGGCTCCCTTGAAAGCGGCACGGACCGGGCTTGAGATATCGACCGTGATTCCAACAAACGCACTCTCAAGTCTGTGATGAACCCCTGCGTGCAAAGAAACGTAGTCGGTTGGATCAAGTGCGACGAGCAAGTACCAACGATCAAAGAGGAAATAGTCTGCGAGGTACTCGCTCCCGACGTCGGGGAAGTTGGCTCGACCCTCCGAAGTGACAACGTAAGGAAAGCCGATTCCCACTCCGACTCGCTTGAACAACCGGTTGCGGTTGTACTCGATAAGTTCATCTTCGATCGAGTTGATTCTTGCAGTGGCTTCGGGACCGAATACGCGTCCGTACTCATAGACCATTGCGTTCAGCTTATGGATCCGCGCGAGTTGCGAACCCGGCGCGAGTAGCCTTGGCTGGATGACGTTGATTCGCAGTCCCAGAATCGGACCGATGTGACCTCGTTGGTTGTCGAACCTAATCTCTGCGACCACGCCTGTATGCGCCTCAATCCAGATCTGATCCTCGTAGTCTTCCAGGATTTGGAAGTACTCCCCTGCAATACGGAGGCTGAGGTCGTACTCAATAAGGGATCGAACTGATGCGGTATCGTCTGTAGTTAGGTCGAGGTTGGGAGCGACCGTCGTCACCCCAGTCTGGTGATTCGTTGTGAGGATAGGGGCACCAAGTCCCGTTTCGCCCTCTCCGCCGGCTGCAACGCCCAGAATCCAGACTGACAAAAACCCGCACAACAGAATCACTCGACGCATCTTCACGCTCTCCCATATCTCACCCAATCGCGAGAGTGGCATGGATGATGTCTGATTACAATGTCTGGACAAGCGATGGGAAGACGATTGAGCGACGTAATGGCTCTTTGAGTCGCGTCGCGACCGGTTCTTCGAAGTCTGTGATCGACCGGGTTGGTAGCTGTAGGGGAACTCCCCATTGCAGACTCACCGCGAGACGTTCACGATGTCGGCATATGTGGACCAATCCGTACGAAACCGAGCGTCTGCCGTGAGACGCCTTCGATCCATCCTCCGTGGTATCAAAGCGCGTTCAGCGCGCATGGCGCTGCTCCTTGGATCTTCTCGCTCCGCGAGGCCCTTGCGGTACGCTGAACATCTGGTGTTTCGGCAAGACCAGGAATCATATGCATGCCTATCTCAGGAGACGGATGGCAGGCAGGATTCACCCGAACAGGGATGGCCCCTCTTCATTCAAAAGCTTTGGCACGTGAAGTGAGAGTCCACATCGTTCGTTAAGGCGTTGCAAGAAGTACGTGATCAATGTGGGCGAGTGTAGTTCGTCGGGGTGGTGCATAAAGAAGGCGATACGCCGGAGGCCTGTCTTGATCCACTCGTTTATGCGTTCTACCCAATCGTCGAGGCGAGTGTAGTCGGTTGGGTGAAGGTTGTTCCCAACGAATCGAATAAACGCCTCGGGGGTAGTGAGTCTGAGGTGAAGCACGTCGCGCCTTCCCGGAGTATCGGTGATGACTGCCCCAACGCCTTGTTCTCTCAGCAATGCAAACGTCTCATCATAGGTGCCGCGGTCTCCGAACCAATCGGCGTGTCGAAACTCGACTGTCAACCGGTAGTGTTCGGTAGGGAACGCCTCAAGGTAATCACGCAGTGCCGTGAAAGCTTTTGGCGAGAAGTTCGGCGGAAGCTGGAGGAAGGACGTTCCCAGATGGTCGGCAAAACCGTCGATTCCCACCAGGAACTCGTGGGTAGCGCGTTCTGCTCCTTTCAGGCGCTGCCAGTGCGTAATGCTCTGGTGGATCTTGGGGAAAAAGAGGAAGCCCTCACCGCTCTGTGATGCCCACGATCGCGTCTGCCCGGCATCGGGCATCCTGTGGAAGGTGGCGTTTAGCTCTACAGAATTGAAGTTTTGTGCGTAGAACGACAAAAACTTCGAGGCTTTTGTTCCCCTCGGATAGAATTGCCCTATCCAGTCGGCTCGCCCCCATTTCGCGCATCCGACGGAGAGTAGTGGTGATGCAGCCTCGTCGTGGTTCTTGGCAATGATCTGAGTGGTCTCTTTGTGATCGTCGGGAAAGCTGAGATCGACTTCATCGGGATTCGCTACTTTGCCAAAGTCCATTGATCCAGCCTAGGAGAACAAAGAGCGAATAGCAAGTGCACTTGGACACCGTGTCCCCAGGTCGCTATGCCTGCGTTGTCAGTTTTGTGTGTGCTGCGCACTGCGGTAGACTCCTCTGGTGAGCCCGCAGACGACTGCGAAAGAGCTTCGCAAGCTGATCTTCCAGTATCATCCTGATCGCGCGATGGACGAAGCGACCCGTTCGAGGTTCGAGGAGATTACCAAGACGCTCACGGCTCGCTACGAGGTGGCGCTTAAAGGTGTGCCAAACGAAGACAAACGGATGACGCTGACAGATATGGCGTACGACCTCTATCGCGTCGGCTACTCTCTGTACGAGAAGATTCATCCGTCGTCGTGGCGCGAAAACACCGTCATCAATCCGTTGACTGGTGATTTATCCTATGGCAGTGATGCCGAACAGATACGAATCCTGGACCGAACACTGAGAGTGTTTCGATTGGCGACGGAGGCGTTCCAGGCTGTGGTAAAGGATCATCCAGAAGTAAATGGGCCTTGGACTCTCGGGATAAGATTGTGCTGCTGCGGTCGCTGTACAATCGCTACGAGAGAATGGCAGCCAATCTGAAGGAAGACCTGGAGTAGCCCTGTTCACAGAGAGATCTCGGTCGGCCTTTATCGAGACTGCGGTCTGGGACTACCTGGAGCTCCGTAGACGTGAGGCTCGAAACCGACGCAACCCAATCCGAAGAGGCAACACGCGAGGTGTGATACTCCGACGAGTCTCCAATCGTGGTTGTCTATAATGGCGGTGGCCGCCCGTTCATGTACTTCCGCCACCGAAGAAACAGATCCTCCTCGCTTTCCACGCCAATCAGTGTGTAATCCGAAGGCGACGCGAAGAACCGGAGGAATGCCGTCATGTCGCTCTGCAAGAGCTCCTCATAGATGAATCGAATCAACCAACCTGAACAGTTGTAGGCATGGAGTGTTTGTCGTTTTGTCTCCCACCAGAAGATCATCTCATCCGGCGAGCTGGGTAACGGCAAAGTGTCCAAGGGGCGAAGCTGTCCTGCCCAATACCAGGCAGAGCCCTCTCCGATCCATGTCACGTAAAACGGAAGGTAGAAGTGGATCAGTTCATGGCGGGGAACGGTGCGAACGAAGTCTGGGATCACGATCGGTACCAAAGGGGGAAACGAGATGCATTCGGTTGGCTCCCCAATAAGCAGCGCCGAGTGTATCGATGAACGGCGTTTCGGTTCCGAACAACGACATATTGAACGATCTCTGGTCCTCGTAGATGTACACCCGGACTGCTTGATGAAGACGCCTGCCGAACAGCGTCTGAAACTCGACATTGTCTGCCTCGAGCGAAGAGATCAGAGAGGAGTAGTCGCGTGAGTCTTCGGCGAAGACAACGAAGCTATCGGACTCGTGGATCACTGCCATTCCGGAGATGGCAATGACCAGATGAGGTGTGAGCAGCAATAGGACTAAAACTGAGATTGCTCGAGTCATGGACCGGTCTTGAGGATGAACCTATCACCCGGCCGATGCTCTGAACAGATTGTCTTCGTGCTACGGAACGCATTCAATGACGAGCCCTGGAGAACTTGCGACGCGCAGGTTCTCCCGTACCATGTGCGTCGGATGCTCAGGCTGGTCTTGATCCTCGTCGAGCGACCAAGGCTTTGTGAGTCTGACCAGTCAATTGGGATATGATCATCGAATGAAGGAGTACTCTTCTCGGCTGAATCGACCGTCGGAGTTCGCGGCCATCTCGCGTGCGACGGATGCGATTGGGTTTCAGATGAGTTCCGATGGGCTGGTAGGGCAGCTGCTTATGACACTCGCCGCGGCAAAACCGCGCGGGGAGTTCTTGGAGCTTGGAACCGGAACTGGACTATCCACATGCTGGATTGCCGCCGGGATGGACAAAGCGTCGAACTTGATCTCTGTAGACAACGATCCCATCGTGAGCTCTATTGCAGAGGATCATCTTGGGCACGACTCTCGAATCACGTTTCACGTGATGGATGGGGCGGAGTTCTTACGGGGAGTTGGAGATCAGCGATTCGACTTCGTCTTCGCAGACACGTGGCCTGGCAAGTACGAGGAGCTGGGGCTCGCATTGGATGCGGTGAAGCTCGGTGGGCTCTATGTCGCAGATGACATGACAGTTCAGCCTGGATGGCCCGCAGAGCACACTGCCAAGGTTGAGGCATTCATCGATGCGATTGATCGCCGAGATGACTTCGTCGTTTCGACCTTGAGTTGGTCGACCGGAGTCGTTCTTCTGACCCGCAGAGAGTAGTGAGTTTCGCAGTCAACGACATAGCGCCCTCGTTACGTGCGCTGTATGAGGCGCCCGGTGCAAACGTGCTTGGCCATTGGGTTCGACGATGTGCTGACGCGATGATATGCGTGAAGGCGGAGCGAACCCATCAGGACAGCTGTAAGAGATGCTTCAGATCGATCACATATGTGGATCCTTGCCGACGTATCCATCATCGAAATGATCCGCGGTTCGGCCGACAAGGCACTCTATGAAGTCGGTGGAATGCCCCACGGTCTCCGCTTATTCTTGCGATCCGGCCCCTATCTCCTAATTGCCACCACAGTCACCTCGTGTCTATTGTGAAACAGCTGACGGGCACCGATGACATCGAATCGCGTGTCTATGACTCTCAGTGCTCTCTGCGTCACCAATCGCGCATCTCGGACACGTAGCTTCAACGTCACAATCAGCGGTGCGCCCGGAGCAAGCAACGTAGAGAGCTTGCACACCAGTTCTGCTGCCCGACCCGGCTCGACTCTCATGTCGCTCAGTAGCGCTCCGAACCGACCAGACAGGTGCGGAAAGCACTCCTCCGCTCGCATTCGAAGGTGAACGAGATTTCGGTTTGATCGAACACGCGAGTCCATTTCCGAAGGATCGACTCCGACAACCCGGAGTCCTGAGTTGAGAAGCACTCGTGTCCATCCACCAGGTGCAGATCCCAGTTCAAGGACACGACAACAACCCGCCATTGAGATGTCAAAATGCGCAAGCGCTTCAAGCAGTTTGAACTCTGCGCGTGTAATCTGATCCCCAGCCCGCTGGAAGCGGTGCTCTCCTCCCGTCCAGTCGCTCAGGTTCTGCGACGCCCAGGAAACACCAAACCAGATCTCCGAACCATCTACCATGACGGATACGACCTGCTCAGGCTCGCGAACATTGAGGAGTGCCCCCGATCGTTCAAGACGATTTGAGAGAGCCCTGTTCACGTCGAACGCTCGAGTTGAGCCGTGTCCGAAGACTCGGGTCTGAATAGAGAACGATAGCCGAAGATCAATAGACGGCAGCGTTTGAGATGCAAGAAGACCGATGAGCGAGTCTCGATCGTGGAGGTGGAAGTGACCGGTCGCCGGGCACACGTGCCTGACGAACACCGACCCGGTACGGCGAAGGTTCTCTGAGACTTTGTCGAATGGAGTCAACGAATTGAAGAGGAGAGTTCCAGGGCCGAATTGGTGAACTTGGCGCGCATCAGTCACAGCTGCGAGGACTTCTTCACGAGCGAGACCCGTGAAGTCCTTCTGACACGTGATGCAGAAGTCGCGTCCATTAGGGTGAGATAAGTACAAGGGATACCTCTGTAAACGGAGCAAGGGCGAAGCACACGTGGTCGTTCCCAACAGCGTGCTGTCTCTCGGTCGTGCGAAACTAGGCTGTTCGCGGTTCGCCCTTGCCTATGCCGGCATCCGGTATCCTTGGTGAACTGATAGTTGGGTCACGCTACCATTCAGTTGTTTCTTCGTGCAATGCCATCCCCGTTGACAGATATTTCGCACAGACGACGGGATGCTCGGTATGCCCGAAAGAATCTGTCGGAACAGCTCTTCTGACATAGCGAAGAGATGTGACCAGCTGGTAGACATCTTGGTACTCTACGCATGCGCTCGACGGGTTGACATGAATGGAGTGTGCCACCTTCAAGGCATAGAAAGGCTCAGGTGGATGTATCGAAGAATCGATGTTGTATCGCCGCGATCGCGTACCCCTACCGTGGCCGGGCTAACAAGCAGTACAGCCACGACGACGGAAGACGAACTGACGGGTAACGCTCCGTGGAAGCGGAGATAGCTATGCGCCGTGCGTTATACTGGGATCAATGGAGATGATTATGAGGAAGATCGTAAGATACATTACGTATTCACTTCTGGTGATGACCGTCGCTGGTTTGCTTGCCGCGTGTTTCGGGGCAGGAGCCGGCGGAGTCGTGTTCGAGGTGACTGGAATTAGCCTCTCTGAAGGCACCCTCTCCCCCGCCTTCGACCCGGGGACCACCGAGTATGCCGCGACGGTCGCGTACACTGTCGATTCAGTTACAGTCACCGTAACCACCGATGATACCAATCTCACAGTTTCGGTCAACGACACGGCGGTGCTTCCGGGCAATGCAAGCACGGCGATCAACCTCTCGGACGGAAGTAACGTCGTGACGGTCGTCGTCTCCGACGGCGACGGATCGGTGACCTATACCGTGACGGTGACGAAAGAGGGCGTACCAGACATAGCGATATCGGGTTTGAGTGATTACGACGATCCGATGTCAGGGGGCGACTTCGTGTCGGGAAGCACTCCGATCGTCGACTTTGGTACCCCTGCCGGGGTTCAGCCCATTATCCGGGAGATAACGTTCACAATTCGAAACGATGGGGTCGGCCCTCTCCGGCTGACAGGTTCGCCGATCGTGCTCGTATCCGGCCCTCAGGCCGGCGATTTCTCCGTGCCCACCCTGCCATCGGAAACGACGATACCACCTTCAGGAACACTCGAGTTCGTCATCCGGTTCACGGCCATAGACACCTCGCCGTCCACTCGAAACGCGACTGTAACGATCGAGACGAACGATCCAGACGAAGACACCTTCACCCTCTCATTGCAGGGAAACACAGGCTGTGTCACGAGCACGTAGTTGTCTTTGTGGATGACCGGACGATCCTGACCTGGGCCAGCGCGGGTACCCGCGCCGGCCTGTTCGATGGCATCACCTCGTTTCTCGAGAACCTCGCGCTCTTCGGGCGACAGTCACGGGTCGTTCTTGCTACCAACAACGCATCGGCCTCCGATCTCGAGGGACTCGCTCGCTCGTTGCACGACGTGACTGACCGATTCGACGTGCCAGGTGCGATGTCGTCGCACGTGGAGCGGGAGACGACGATACGGGAACTCTCCTCATTGTTCGACCCGGAGATTGCGCGGTG
>JANQQY010000315.1 GCA_028284845.1 Spirochaetales bacterium | reverse complement strand
CTCGGGACTCACCACAACGTTGACCTTGATTGACGAAAACCCGGCGGCGATGGCAGAGTCGACCCCGGCGATCGCCTGATCTACCGAGCCGCCGCGCGTGATCTCGCGATACCGATCACGATCAAGCGTGTCGAGCGAGACGTTCACTGCGGTAAGGCCCGCCTCCCGAAGCGGCGCGGCAAAGCGAGGCAGGAGGATCGCGTTGGTGGTCATCGCGAGCTTCTCAAGCGCGGGAATGCCTGCAAGGAGTCTCACCAGTTCAACGATCCCTCGCCGGACAAGAGGCTCGCCTCCAGTGAGGCGGATCTTGGTAAAGCCGAGCCGGGACGCCACACTGGCGACCTCGTAAATCTGCTCAAAGCTGAGCACCTCATCATGGCGTGACTTCTCCACACCGTCTTCCGGCATGCAGTAGGTGCACCGGAGATTGCAGCGGTCGGTTACCGAGATTCGAAGATAGTCTACCGAGCGTTCAAATCGGTCTTGCATTGACTCGCTCCCCCTTCTGTGGCCCTGGACTCCCAAGCGGAATCTCGATGAGTGCGTTGGCTCTACTTAACGCGTTCAGATGGGAGCTACCGCCGTAGCGGACAGGGGTGAGCGTATCGCCCTCGAGCATCACCGGAATCAGTTCGGTGCGCTCGGTATCGTTGCGAGAGATCGACTCGCCCAGCGTGGCAACCAGTGGCGGGAGCTCTGGAGCGAGCCCGCACATGAGACGAAGAAGGCGGTGTACAAAGAGCTCGAACATGACGAAGGTCGAGACCGGATTCCCCGGAAGCCCAAAGACGTACTGCGTACGATCGCCGTTCGTTCGGATCCCAAAATAGGTAGGACGGCCCGGTTTCACGGAGATGCGGTGAAACACTTCCCTCACGTTGACCGTTTCCAACACCGCGGGCACGTAGTCGAACGCACCCTTACTCACGCCGCCGGAGAGGACGAGCACGTCAACGGTGTCGAGAGCAGCGGCGATCTTCTCGTTCAGCGACTCCGCGGTGTCCTTGGCGATCCCAAAGTACTTCACCCGGTAGCCAACCGCTTCCGCCTGACAGTGAAGCTGATAGGCGTTGCTGTTGAAGATGGTCCCGGGTTCGTGATCCTCGCCCGGCTCGCGCAGTTCGTCGCCGGTGGAAATGATGCCAAGGACGGGCTTGCTGTAGACGCTGAGCGATCCGTGACCGACCGAGGCCGCGACTCCAACGTCGTGCGGTCGCAGTCGTCGCGGATCGAGGAGTACTTCTCCGATCGCGGCATTCTCCCCCTGAGCGATGATGTTGGTCGAACGTTCCTTGGAGTCGAACGAGACGTAGTCGCCATCGCGATGTGAGTACTCTACCCGTACCACCTGATCGGCGCCTTCCGGAACCGGGGCGCCCGTCATGATCTGTATCGCTTCGCCGACACGAAGAGGAACATCGGATCGTGCACCAGCTGCGACGATCCCGGACACCTTGAGTGAGGCATCTAGTTCCCTGACGTCTTCAGATCGGACGGCGTAGCCGTCCATCGCCGACTTCGAGAACGGCGGAATGTCGAAGGTCGCTCGCACAGACTCTGCGAGATACCTGCCGGAAGCTTCGACGAGAGAAACTACTTCTGTTCGATGCCGGATCGCGCTCTTGTCCAAAAGCTCAAGCGCCCGCGCGAGCGAAATCATATGATCAGTGCGCGACAAAGACGCACCTGTACTGTACTGTTCATTACGGTCAGCCGATCGTAGCAGGGGGAATGCACGCGGTCAATGGGAACTTCGACTCGAAGCAGAGTACAGTGCGCTGTGGGCGCAAGGGTTACTCGGATTCAATATGCTCCAGAGAGAGGCTCGGCTCGAGTCTCTCTCATGGAGGCGGGGCTCGTTCCGGATTGGGGAGTTGAGGGCGACGCGTACGCCGGATCAGGGGACCG
>JANQQY010000300.1 GCA_028284845.1 Spirochaetales bacterium | reverse complement strand
CCGCCGTCTCGCGGGAGGTCTTCTGGACCGCGCCAAGGAGAGTCCGCAGGGATCCAACTGAGTTGTCAAAATCCGAGGCGATCTGCCCAAGCTCGTCGTTCCCATCAAGTCCGATCGATGTTGAGAGCTTTCCGGATGCAACGACCGCTGTCGTCTCGCTGATCTTGCGTAAGCGCCGATTGATAGCACGTGACATGATAAGCGAGATCAGAAGCTGTGCGACAATCCCAAAGGCGGAGGCGGCGATGAGGACGATCAGTCCCGCTCCGGTGGTCTGATCAAAGAGGCCTACGGCGAGCTCAACCGAGTTCGTGATCTGCACGCTCAGAGTAAGCAGGGCGTCGAGTGCCGGCCCATCGTTGATTCTGACAGCATCGTCGACTTCCTCGATCGTTGCGCCGTCAGCAAAGAGGCCTGCAGCGATTCCGAGCGCGTCGCGATAGGCGATCGCCGTTGTTCGGACCTGTTCCAGGCCGCTCCGCTCCTCGTCGCTCAGGAGTGCCGAGGCGGCATACGACTGGTAGGCCGCATCAAAGCGAGCGTAGGAGGTCTGTGATCGGTCGATGTACCGTGGATCCTGACGGAGCACGTAGTTCTTGAAGTGATGGATGAGTCCGCCGTATCCGAATGCCGCCTGCATCTCGGCCAACGCATCGGACTTCGCCTTTGCTTCAAGAAGGCCGTTCCAGGAGTCCTCGATTCGTCGTTCGAACGAGAGCTCAGCAAACGTTATTCCAAGAATCGCGATGACACCGGCGACGACAATCGTAAGCAGCCGTGCTCTCACACTCAGGGTTCTTTTGGAAGCCATTGGTCCTCCGTCTGACTAGATGAATAGACGGAAATTATCTCCAATTTAGCGCATTTGGCAATACTACGCCGGAAGATCGAACTCGGAAGAGAGTTCTTTCATCACCTGCTGCGGCAGACGGGCACCAACGGCGCTCAGGGAGTCCAAGAGTTGGGCCTGCGTCCTGCAGCCGATCGCCGGGATCACCGGGAACGGATGAGACCACAAGTAGGCGAGGACGATCTGGCTGATTGTGAGGTCGAGCCGGCCGGAGAGCGCGTTGAGCCGGACAAACAGCTCGCGGTTTCCCTCCGTTGCCCACGAGTGCTCAAGAGAAGGGTCACGTTGGAGCTTCGCGAAGAGGCCGTGGGCCTGGGCGGAGAACGGAATGGCCGCGCGTCCACTCGCTCGGTGGAGATCGTAGGTCTCCGAGTCCATCGAGACCATGGTGGAATCGTCGGGAGCAGGCGCGTGCCGGCTTCCTATGCTCCAACACATCTGATTCGCTACGAATCCGGTCTTGCCGGTCAAGGACGCGAACTCATTTGCCTCCCGTACCCGCGATGCCGTCCAGTTCGAACATCCGTAGTGTCGCACTCGACCCCTCGCTTGCTCCTCGTCCAACACCTCTATCATTTCTGAGACCGACCGAGAGGGATCGTCACGGTGCAAGTAGTAGAGATCAATGTAGTCGGTTCTTAAGGCTCGTAGGCTCGCCTCGAGGTCGGAGCGGATCTGCTCCGGCGAGAGTCGCGGTACACTCTTCCGTCTCGTTCCACCGGCTGCATCTACTTCGAAACCGGGATGTCCGCCCATCGTGGCGATGACAAACGCTTCGCGATCTCCCCGCGTCCCGAGCCAATCGCCGAGAATTCGTTCACTTCTACCAATCTCGCCGGGCTTCCAGTCCGAGTAGACGCGCGCCGTGTGGAGAAAGGTGCCACCTCGGTCGGCGAAGCTGTCAAGCAGGGCGTGCGCCTCTGCCTCACTGGTGTTGACGCCAAACTCCGATGTCCCAAGGCAGAGCGCGGATGGTGTGAGGTCGGTTCCTGGTATGCGGATCGATTCCATCACTACCATGCTACACCGATCGTACCCCCTCGCGAAGGGCGGAGTCGGGGGATTCATTTTGACGCAGAGTACGAGTCGTGGTATGCCTTCGACGACCAGCCAAGGAGAGTTTGCGATGAACGTAGAGCGATGGGGCCGGTTTGAGCTTCGACTACGGAGCGATACCAGCCACGATAACCCGTTTGTGGACGTAGAGCTCAGGGCGTGCTTCACCCATGACGGTAACGAGCAGTGGGTGGACGGTTTTTACGACGGGGAGCAGAACTGGGTGATTCGCTACATGCCCGGCGAGACAGGTGAGTACCGTTTTGTCACCTCCTCAAGCGACCCGGAACTGGATGCGCGCGAGGGAGCCTTTCTCTCCGTGGATCCGGGTCCGGGAAACCGTGGACCCGTTCGCGTCCGTGGCAGGGATCACTTTGCCTATGCCGATGGGACTCCCTACTTCGCGATGGGAGCCACCGTCTACGCCTGGTTCTACCGACCTGAAGAGATCAGACGCCGGACACTCGAGTCACTTGAGAAGCACCGGTTTACAAAGGCACGAATGCTCGTCTTCCCAAAACACATCAAGGGCATCGAGGCCGCCGACCTCAGCTACGACCCTCCCATCTATCCGTACGAAGGTGAAAAGAACGCTTTTGATTTTAGACGGTTTGTGCCTGAGTACTTCCGGGAGTACGAGAAGCGAATCGACGAACTCGCGAGCATCGGCGTTGAGGCCGACGTGATTCTTTTTCATCAGTACGACTCCGGCATGTGGGGCCTCGATCAACTCAACGACGAAGAGGCGCTGCTCTACCTGCGATACATGCTTGCCCGGCTCGGCTCCTTCCGAAATGTCTGGTGGTCGCTTGCCAACGAGTACAACATCATCCAGCGTTCCCGGTGGCGGGATTGGGACGGCATTGGGAACTTCCTGATGGAGAATGATCCCTACGGACACATGCGTTCGATCCATAACTGGACGTTTGGACCAATCTATCCCGACCGGGCGTGGATGACGCACGTCTGCTATCAGAACCCGAATACCTATCAGCTCTTGATGGAGCTCAAGCGTAGTTATGGAAAGCCGGTTATCAACGACGAGTATGAGTACGAAGGCAATCTGCCCTACAATTGGGGAAACAGCGGCGCCGAACTGACGCTTCATCGCCACTGGCTCAGTGCGATGGCTGGGGGGTACGGGACCCACGGGGAGTGTTTCGCCATTGACGGCAACATCCGCGACATCTTCTGGACCTACGGCGGGACCATCACGGGTCAGAGTGCCCCGCGACTTGCCTTCCTTCGAACGATCATTGAATCAGTCCCCTACTGGGAGATGGTTCCGGACCTCACGCTCAGTTTTGATCTCGATGTGTGCTGCCTCCGTAGGGGCACCGACCTCTATCTCTACTACTGCAGAGCAGCAATGCCCGGAAAGCGTCTCTCGTTCGGGACCGAGTCGGGTTCGAGGGTGGCGTACGAGGTAACGACCTACGATGTATGGAATTGCCGCGAGACGGACTCAAGAATCGTCACTCATCCCAAGGAAATTGAGGCGACGGAGTGGACGGTGATGATCCTCCGCAAACTCTGAATCAATGGATGCGCTTCCAGCTATCGCTCAAGAGGCGGATGAGCTCGAATCGGTCCTTCACTTCAAAGGTGTTGTAGATCGTACTCGCATAGTTGCGGACGGTATGCGCTGAGAGGTCCATCGCCTCGCTGATGTCGCGGTTGCTTCGTAGCTCCATGATGTGGCGGAGCACCTCTCGTTCGCGGCTTGAGAGCTGATTCATCGTCTCGGCGAGTTCATCGACCGTGTGTTCTCCCACCGCAACCTGGGTGACATTCTTCGAAAAGAGCGACGCCCCATTTAATACCGCCCGAATGGCGATCACGAGGTCCTCGGCACCGATGTCCTTCATGATGTAGCCGCTGGCACCGTACTTGATGGCGAAATGCACATACTCGT
>JANQQY010000286.1 GCA_028284845.1 Spirochaetales bacterium | reverse complement strand
GTCGGGCAGGTTCGACATGTACGACCTGATCACAAAGACGTTCCAGGCGCCCACGAGTGCGGGGACGATGTAGACCGCAAAGGAGTTGAAGAGCCCCAGTGCCCGGAAGAGCAGGTAGGTGGGAATGAGTCCGCCCTGGACGTACATCGTGAGAGCAAAGAGGAAGCCGAAGAATCGTCGGAAGACGAACTCCCGCCGTGAGAGCGTATAGGCCATGCTCGCACTGCATATCACGGTCAGCCCGGCACCGATCACGGTGCGAAGCACCGAGTTCCTGAACGCCACCAGGAGCTGTTCGGTCTCGAAAATCCGACGGTAGTTCTCAAAGGTGAACTGCCGAGGCCAGATCGTGATTCCTCCGCGGACTGAATCAAGTGAATCGTTAAAGGAGAGCGCCGCGACATTCAGGAATGGATAGATCGTGACGACACAGAGGGTGAGCATCATGATCGTGAGGATCACGCGGAAGGCAATCTCGCGAGGGTCGCGCCGAACCCAGCTTGAAAGGGTCATCAGAAAAGCCCCTCATCACGGACGTGGCGCGCGACCGAATTCGCAACGACCAGAAGAATCACGGAAACGATCGAGTTGAAGACACCAACGGCGGTCCCAAAAGAGAATCGTCCGGCGCCAATCCCATAGCGCAGAACGTAGAGCGGGATGACCTCTGAGAATTCGACATTGAGAGAGTTCCCTAACAGGAGCTGGCGCTCGAATCCAATTCGGGCGAGATTCCCAATTGCCATGATGAAGAGCACGACGATGGTCGAACTGATCCCGGGCAGCGTGACATACCACATCTTGCGCCAACGCCCGCAGCCGTCGACCGTTGCTGCGTCGTAGAGTTCCTGATCGACGCCTGCGATCGCCGCGAGGTAGATGATCGCTCCCCAGCCGGTCTGCTTCCAGACCGAGGCTCCGGTCGCTATAAACCAGAACGCCTCCGGTATCGCCATGAACTGGATGGGCCGCTCAATCAGGCCGAGCCGCAGAAGCATCTGGTTGACCACACCGTCCTGGGTGCTCAGTGACTGGATCACCATGCTCGCCACGACGACCCACGAGACGAAGTGCGGCAAGTACGAGATGGTCTGCACCGTGCGCTTGAAGAGCACGTTTCGCATCTCGTTGAGCATGAGCGCGAGGAATGGGGTGATCGTGAATCCGGTGATGATCCCAAGCACGCTCATCGCAAGCGTGTTGCGAAAGGCGTTCCAGAACCGACCGTCGCTGAACGCCTCAACGAAGTAGCGCAGCCCCACCCACTCGGACCCGAAGATTCCGCGGGCCACCTTGTAGTCCTGGAATGCGATGATCCAGCCCCAGATAGGGACGAACTGAAAGAGAATCAGCCACCCAATAAACGGAAGCGAGAGGACCAGGAGATATCGCTGCTCATACATGACCCGCCGAAACGGCTTCTTTCGCGGCTGCAGCGGCTGAGCGATCGAGGAAAAGCGCTTTGCGGTAGGTGCCAGGGGATCCATCCGACACGATTGTCACCCCGGTGGTCGCTATCCACAAGTTACGAAAGTGTGTGATGAGCCGGGATTCTTCCAGTACAAATGTGTGCTCTATCGTGGATCGTCGCTGCGCTCGAGGTAGAACGAGACCTTTTTCATGATTCTGAGGACATCCATTCGATTGCTGACACCCAGCTTCCCGTAGATCGTGCTGATATAGTTTCGCACCGTCTGCTCGGCGACTGAGAGGGTGTCTGCAATCTGGCGATTGTCGAAGGCCTGGATAACGAGGTGAAGCACCTCTTTCTCCCGGGGCGTCAACGTCCGCATGGCGAGCGCAATCTCCTCGTCCCGTTCGGACGACTCGTACTCGCGGTTGATCAGGACCTCGCTGACCGAAGGATCGATCTGCATGATTCCGGAACGGACGGCACGGATGGAGCTGATCAGTTCAATTGGTGGCCGATTCTTGAGCAGATAGCCAATTGCGCCGTGGCCCAGCGCTGCGTGAACATACTCGTCGTCAGGAAAGGTCGTGAGCATAACAATACGAATGTCCGGAAGCTCCTGATGGATCAATCGAGTGGCCTCCACGCCATCCATCTCCGGCATACGGACATCCATGATGATGATATCCGGCCGGAGCTCCCTGGCGAGTCTCACCGCCTCGCGCCCGTCAGTGGCTGAGCCGACGACCTTGATGTCGGAAGCGCGAGATTCAAGGACATAGGTCAGACCATCCAAGAAGAGCTGCTGATCATCAACAAGAAGCAGCCGAACCGGTCGGGTTGAGAGGTCGGCGTCACTCATGGCTGAACTCCGTGTAGTGGCAAGTCAAGGGTGATGGTGAAACCGCGCACGTCGCTCGAGTAGTCAACGCTGCCCCCAACGACGGAGGCTCGCTCCCGCATTCCACGGATCCCGATACCCTCTTCAGATCCGTTGGTACCGCGCCCGTTGTCGCGGACCGTCACGTTGAGCCTCCCGGTGATCCCTGAGCAAATCACATCGATCTTGGTCGCACGGCCATGCCGGAACGAATTGATCAGGCCCTCCTGCACAAAGTGGTAGACGACCGAATCGATCTCTGGCGGGAGATGCAGCGGCGTGTCCCCGTAATCGACCTTTACCTCGATCGCTGTCGCAGTTCGAAAGATCCGAATCAAACGGTCAATCGCCGCGAGTCCAGAGGGAGGACTGCTGTCACGCGCACGGAGCTCGTAGAGAGAGGCGCGAATCTGCTCGAGTCCGTCCTGCGCATTCTCACGGGCCGCATCAATCAGACTCGTCACACCGAGCGGATTGCGGCGAATCATATCGGTGGCAGCTTCCATCATCATAATGTTGTTCGTGAGAGTGTAGCCGACGATATCATGCACGTCCCGAGTGATGCGCTGTCGCTCGGCCTCCTCGGAGCGTTCCGCCGCGGTCTGGGCATACTCCTGATAGGAGAGGCTCGTACGGGTGAGCTGGCTCACGGCGTTATCGAGTCGGTCGAGATCGTTCGACGCCGAGACCAGGCGATCGCGCAGAAGCACATAGCTGATCGCGAATCCACCGGCAAGAGCGTAGAGGAGGGCCGCAGTCGCCGCACGAAGGAGGTCGGCGCCACGCGAGAGCGGGAGCTCCGGCAGAATCGAAAGCCCCATGACGCTGACGCCAATGACCCATCGTCCATACTCGGCCGGAAAGTAGAGCGCACTTTCGATGAGGAAGAGCACCGCCACCACATGCATCTGCTCCCCGGAGAGACGAACAACTCGCAAGAGAAAGATCAGCACGATCAGATGCATCACGTGGAGCGTGGCGACAACCGAACCCGCGGAGTAGAGGAGCTTCGCGATCACAAAGCCGGCGCAGATGACGGCCAGGGCAATGAGCGTTATCCGATCGAG
>JANQQY010000255.1 GCA_028284845.1 Spirochaetales bacterium | reverse complement strand
AGACTACCTCAAACTCTACGATGCGAGTGCACGGGCGCTCAGAAGCGTCGATTCGGAACTTCGCGTTGGCGGTCCCGCCTCCTCCAACTACAAGAACGGCGAGGCGCCGTGGGTGCGTGAGCTGATCGACCACTGCCGTAGCGAGAATGTGCCGCTCGACTTTGTCAGCGTTCATCCTTACCCGAACACCTTTCCGCTCACTCATGGGGGCGGGTTCAAGGAGTGCTATCGCGAGGAGGGATCCACAGCTGCCGATCTCGCCTGGGCGCGGCGCCTCCTGGATGATTCGGGCTATGCCGAGGCAGAGCTCCACGTCACCGAGTGGAACGTCTCGCCAAACCCCAGGGACCTGATCCACGATACCGCATTCATGGCTCCCTTCGTGATCAAGAACGCGCTCGAATCGGATGCGGTGACCGACAGCCTGGGATTCTGGGTCTTTACCGACATCTTTGAAGAGACGGCGGCGGGGCGTGAACCCTTTCACGGCGGCTTTGGATTGATCACCCATCACGGTATCGCCAAGCCGGCCTACCATGCGTTCCGGTTTCTCTCATCGCTTGGTGAGGTGGAGTTGGGGCGTGGTCCCGGCTGGATCGCGACCGCCACGCTGACGGACGGCGTACCACGGCAGGTACAGCTTCTGCTCTACCACTACGTTCATTTTAACAAGACGTTCGCCGGCGGCGAGCGCTCGGACCTATCGCTTCACAGCCGCTACGCCGTGTTTGCGGAGTCCTCGCCTGCAGATCTACGGATCACGCTGGCCGGTATCGGTCCCGTTCGGTCCACGGAAGAGATCGTCTCCCGGACACATGGATCTGCCTACGACGCCTGGGAGTCGTTCGGGCGGTCGGCGGGTCCGCTCGCAAACGATCTGCTTCCCTCAGAGGTGCGCGCGCTTGCTGTCGCGAGTGTCCCGCATCCTGAGATCTGGTTCTCTTCAGAAACCGATCTCACCATTCTGCGCACCATGCAACCGCACGAGGTGCGCCTGATCACCATGCACTCTACCCGCGTCGCGGGTGAGCAATACCCCAAAGGGAGGAACCTATGAAGAGGTTACTTGCAGTTCTCTTTATCCTTGTTGTGGCGGTCGCCGCGTTTGCCACCGGGGCGGAAGAGGAGCCCACCGGTCCGGCGAATATGACGATCTGGACCTTCGATCAGTCGTTCCGGAACTTCTACGAGATGCGGGAGGCTGCGTTCACGGCTCTCTACCCCGACTACTCGTACGAGGTTGAGGTTTCCGAGTACGACGCCCTCTACCAGAAGCTCAACACCGTTATGCTGAGCGGTGGCCAGGGCGCGCCGGATCTCATTGATGTGGAGTCAGGGCAGTTCGGAAGCTATACCAGAGGCGAGATTCCATTCGAGTCGCTGAACAGTTACGCGCCCGGCGGTTTCGCCGATCTGATATCTGAGGCGCGGCTCTCGCTCTACAGCGTCGACGGCAATGTGTACGGTCTGGAGCATCAGCTCGTCCCGGTCACCATTGCCTACCGGCTCGATCTCTTCGAGCAGGCGGGACTGAACGCCGACTCAATCGTCACGTGGGACGACTTCCTTGCGGCCGGCATTCAGCTGAAGGAGGAGACCGGATCGTACATACTCGGCTTCAACAACACAGCCGGCGGAATCAACGGCCAGGTCGGCGTCCTGGTCAGAGGCGCCGGCCGACCGATCGTTGGTGAGGACGGCAATCCCGACATCGACAACCCTATATGGGTTTCTGTCGTCGACAACATCCGCTCCTGGGTGAAGGAGTATGAGATTGCCGCCGAGTACGAGAACTGGCAGGACTTCTGGGCAGCTCCAAGCGCCGACGAGATGGCCGGTGTGGTGGTCGCCGACTGGACAGCCAATGCGCTCAAGGGCTTCGCTCCGGACAAGTCCGGACTTTTCCGGATGATGCCGTTCCCGCTCTTGAACGACGACAGCTTCCGCCTGTCGGTCTGGGGTGGCACCGGGCTCGCGATGACCAAGTACGCAGAGAACAAGGACGCCGCATGGGCGGCCCTTGAGTTCCTGATGCTGAATCCTGAAAGCAGTCTTATTGAGTTCACCGAGTTTGGATCTACGCCTCCCATTCCGGCTGCGCTGGAACTCCCGGAGCTTCGGCAGCCGGACGAGTTCTTTGGCGGCCAGGTCGTGACCGACATCTACCGAGAGTATCTCGATGAACTCGCGATTCAGCGACCGGCGTGGTGGATCAGCCTCTACAACCAGGCGTTCAGCGATCACTTTTTTGACTACTGGGAAGGAACGATCAGCGCCTCCGAGTTTGCGTCCTTGGTGCAGGCGTCGACGGAGAGCTACATCGCGGACGAGCAGTAGCATTGAAAGGGACCCCACCGTGGGGTCCCGACTTTCTGGGGAGGTTCGAGAGTGCGAAGAACCAGCCGCCATTTGGCGCCGTATCTATTCATTTCACCATTCGTACTCTCTTTCCTCGTCTTTTACGTCTATCCCATCATCTCCGGAATCGAGCTGAGCCTGACCGATCAGCTTGGCTTTGGCGAGAGCAACTTCGTTGGCGCCGCGAACTATCTTCGCGTTCTAACCGACAGCAGATTCTGGAAGTCGATCTCAAACGTCGCGCTGCTCTTCTTCTTTGGCTCTCTTGCATCAATCGTGACGCTGGCGATTGCGATGGCCCACGTGATCAACGCCCCTGAGATCGGCCGGCTTCGGCGACCCTTCACCACGATCCTTTTCGCTCCCAACGTGACTTCAGTCATCGTTATTGGGATCATCTTCAGCTTCCTGCTCAAGACCGATGGCGGGGCGATCAACGAGTTTCTCGGTCTCTTTGGAATAGAGCCCGTTCAGTGGCTCCGTGATCCCCGGTGGGCGATTCCTTCGCTCATCATCCTTGTCGTCTGGCGCTACCTTGGCGTGAACACGCTCTACGTTCTCGCAGGACTTCAGGCGATCCCGACCTCGCTCTACGAGGCTGCAGACATTGAAGGCGCACGTGGCTTCCAGAAGTTCTTCCGCATCACACTCCCACTGCTTGGTCCCATCATGGAGTTCATCATCTTTCAGGCTGCCATAGGAACCTTTGCAGTCTTTGGCGAACCGTTTGTTCTTGTAGGCGGAGCGGGGACGCAGAACTCTATGCTCTTCCCAACGTTCTATCTCTACGATACATCCATCAACCGGATGCGATTCGGGTATGCCGCCGCAATGGCGTTTGTGCTCGCGACGATCATCCTGGTGATCACGATCATCCAGCGCAGGCTGTTCCGAAGTTCGGAGGAGTAGATGAGACACGCAGTGCGACGTATCGCCGTGATGGCAGTAGTGCTGGTGGTCACCTTCGCGATGGTGATGCCGTTCTTTATGATGGTTGGGAACTCGTTTAAGCTGGACACAGAGATAGCAGCTCGGCCACTCTCGATCGTTCCACAAACCCCTACGCTCTACAACTTCCGCGTGCTCTTTGATCGGATACCGTTCTGGCGGCAATTCATCAACAGCACCTTCGTCGCCACTGCCGCGACCTTCAGTTCCACCTTTGTCTCCGCGCTGGTTGCGTTTGGATTCGCGAGGTTTCAGTTCAAGGGAAAGCGCGCACTGTTTATGATCGTCATTGCAACGATCCTGATTCCCCCGCAGGTCCTCATTGTTCCCCAGTTCCGCATGTTCGTCTCGTTTCTCTGGATCAATACCTACTGGCCGCTCATTCTGCCCGGGATGGTTGGGGGCTTCTATGTCTATCTCATCCACCAGATCATGTTGGGCATCCCACGTGATTTGTTTGAGTGCGCCCAGATCGATGGAGCGACAGAGTTCAGGATCTTTCGAATCGTCGCGATCCCGTTGGCAAAGGCTGGGCTTGCGATTGTCACGGTGCTCCGATTTATGGGGAGCTGGAACGAGTTCTTTGCACCACTACTCTACCTGAACGATCAGGAGATGCTGACCCTCCCGGTTGGACTCGCCACACTCAGAGGCTTTACCGAGATCACGCTCGGCATCCCGATGGCAGGAGCGCTTCTGAGTTCGGTGCCGATTCTCCTGCTCCTGAGTACCGTTGGCAATCGATACTTCGTCCAGGGCATCACGGCCGGGGCGCTCAAAGGATAGCCGGACCCGGTTGCTCTCGCGCTCAGCCCGTTGCACTATCGACTCGTGCACGACTATCAGCCACACATCGTCTTTGTGATCACAGACCAGCAGCGGTACGACACCATTGCGGCACTTGGCTTTGATCACATGGAGACGCCACACCTTGATCGGTTAGTTCACGAGGGAGTCTCCTTCGACTCGTGCTACATCAACGCTCCCAGCTGCGTCCCATCCCGCTGCAGTCTCTTCCAGGGCAACTATCCCCACACGACCGGAGTCTACAAGAACGGAGACGGCTGGACTGAGACGTGGGTGAGCGATCTGGCCCGCGCAGGATATCGCTGTGTGAACGTTGGAAAGATGCACACGGTTCCGCTCGGCGCGCCGGCCGGCTTTCACGAGCGCTACATTGTAGAGAACAAGGATCGTTTTCTGGAGGGTCGCTACTACTTTGACGAGTGGGACAAGGCGCTTCGAGCCCGGGGCATTGTCAAGCAGCAGCGCGAGCTCTACCGGCAGCGTGAAGACTATCGAGAACGGCTCGGCGCCTTCACCTGGGATCTCGACCCTGAGATGCAGAGCGACGCCTTTGTTGGTGGCTTCGCCGAGTGGTGGACGCGAACCTATCCTATCGAGCAGCCGCTCTTCCTCCAGATTGGATTCCCCGGCCCACACCCGCCCTACGACCCCACCCCGGAGTGGCTTGAGCGCTACCTGGAGAAAGAACTCCCGATTGCCTCGGTCTCAGAGGAAGAGATAGACGCCCAGCCGCAGGCGCTTCGTGCCCTTCGCGATCACATGATCGCCGTAGACCACGACTCGGTGGTTCATCTCGCGGACCCGACGGATGCGCAGCGACACTTTCAACGCGCATGTTACCTTGCGAACGTGAGCATGATCGACGAGCAGGTTGGCTTGCTGATGCAGGCGCTCGCCGATCGATCGCTCCTTGACGACACCGTTCTGATCTTCACCAGTGACCATGGCGATTCGCTGGGAGATCACGGACACTCGCAGAAGTGGACGATGTATGAGGAGAGCGTGCACGTACCCGCGATCGTCTGGATGGGCTCACGTGCAGAAGAGGAGATCGCCTCACGCGGTCTCGCCGGGGCCGTAGAGGGGAAGCGCAGATTCGCACGCGGTTCACGCGTTTCGAAGCTCGTTTCGCTCTTTGACTTGGGACCCACGATTCTCGATTGTGCCGGAGCTGATCCTTCCTGGACGATGGATGCTGTCTCATTGATGCCACTCCTTGAGGCCACGAGTACAGAGGGGCCGGCAGAGACGATCGAGACCGAACAAACCGTTCCCGGGGATGCGGAGCCGGGCGCCGTGGTCGCTGCGAGTGACGCCTCGTGGGAGGTGCCGTTGGGTCGGCCGGTCTTCACGCGAGAGGACGGGAGCAGGGAGTACGTCTTTGCCGAGCATGGCCGTGACAACATGCTTGAGGAGACATCGGTCATGACGATGGTACGCGATGAGCGTTGGAAACTCGTTACCTTTGGCGATCAGAGTGACGGCCAACTCTACGACCTCGAGGCCGATCCGGAAGAACGCGTGAATCTCTTTGCGAGTCCGGAGAGCGCCCACGAGCGTGCGCGCCTCGAGCAGGTGTTGCTCGAATGGTATCGAGAGAGTCTCTACCGCACCCGATCACTTCGGCGCCGGTAGAGCGCAGCAGGAGAGGAGACTTGATGGAGAAGCTCGTACCAACATTCGAGGTGGGCTGTTCCGGCGCACCGGACGAAGAGCCCAGCGAATGGTATCCGGCAACGGTCCCCGGGGCCGTTCAACTCGACTACGCACGAGCGAAGGGACTTCCACCCCACTGGGAGGGGGAGAACTTTCGAGAGTACGGCTGGATGGAGTCGCATCACTGGCACTACCGCGCAACCTTTGACGGGAAAGGCGTGGCGTCCGGCGAGAGTGTCTCATTTGTCTCGCTCGGAATTGACTATCGATGTCTTGTGTTTCTGAACGGTCGAGAGCTCGCGAGTCACGAGGGGATGTTTGGGACGATTCGAGTTGATCTTACCTCCCACGTGCTTCCGGACGCACTCAACGAGATTCGCATTGTCTGCCTTCCGATTCCCCGTAAACAAGATGCGCCGGAGGGTCGGGCAGAGGCGGCTGACTCGGTGAAGCCGCCTATGAGCTACGGTTGGGACTGGCATCCCCGGCTTGTTCCCATCGGCATTTGGGACGAGACATGGGTCGAGCGTGCCCGACCCGATGAGATTGTCGGCATCGAGGTGCATCCGGTCTTGTCGCGAGATCTGAAGACGGGAACGATCGCTCTCGCTGCACGGTTCGCAGGCGGCATCGTGCCGGAAACAGTCGCAGCCCACTCGGTTGAGGTTCGCGATCCAGAGGGTGTGACCGTCTACAGCGCGAATACCAGGAAGTCCTCTGGGAAGGTAACCGTCACCGACCCAATGCTCTGGTGGCCGATCGGCGAGGGGCCTCAGCATCTCTACACTGTTGTGGTGACCACGGAAACCGGAACCTCCTTCGAGCACCGAGTCGGCTTCCGATCTGTTCGTCTGCGCATGAACGATGGAGCCTGGGAGGAGCCGTCCGGCTTCCCCAAGACTCGGAGCACTCCTCCCATCATGCTTGAGATAAACGGCAGGCCGATCTTCGCCAAGGGCACCAACTGGGTTCCGCCAGAGATCTTCTACGGTACAATCACGCCCGACCGATACGCCCGTATGATCGATCTGGCGGTGGAGGCTAACTTCAATATCCTTCGCATCTGGGGCGGAGGCATCATCAACAAGAAAGCGTTCCACACAGCGTGTGATGAACGCGGCATCATGGTCTGGCAGGAGTTCCCGCTTGCCTGTGTGGAGCATAGCGACGATGAGGGCTATCTCGCCGTCCTTGAGTCCGAAGCTATTGCCATTGTCAAACGACTTCGATCGCATCCGTCGTTGGTCCTTTGGTGTGGGGGAAACGAGCTCTTCAACGTGTGGTCCGGAATGACCGATCAGCACCACGCACTTCGGCTTCTCAACTCGATCACCTACGAGCACGATCGGATGACTCCCTTCTTGCCGACCTCGCCGGTCTACGGTATGGGTCACGGCCACTACGTCTTCTACGATAAAACCACAGACGAAGAGGTCTTCGCTGTGATGCAGCGGAGTTCCAACACCGCCTACACTGAGTTCGGGATGCCTGCCGCCTCTCCCATGCAGGTGCTCGGGGGCTTCCTCTCAGAGGCCGGACTCGCCGACCCGATGCCGGGTGGCGTCTGGGAGAGCCACCATGCCTACCGGGCGTGGGGTGGGGGAGGCGACGACACCTGGCTCTGCGAATCACTCATTCACTCCTACTTTGGCTCGGAACAGAGTACGGATCGCCTCGTCTTCTACTCCCAGCTTCTGCAGGCGGTTGGGTATCAGGCGATCTACGAAGAGGCGCGGCGGCAGTGGCCGGCGTGCAGCATGGCACTCAACTGGTGCTTCAACGAGCCGTGGCCGACCGCGGCGAACAACAGTCTGGTCGCATGGCCCGATGTCATCAAACCGGCCTTTTGGTTTGTCAGAGCTGCATGCCGACCCGTCGCCCTGAGCGCTGCTATCCGGAGATTCTCCTATGCTGAAGGCGAGCTTCTTGAGTTCGATCTCTGGTTGCTGAACGGTAGTGACCAAGAGCTTGAGCCGATGGAGGTCGTCGTCACGGTCAACGCCGCATCGGCGCTGCCGGGATTGCCGTCCGACCGCGACGCAAATGATTCTCTTGCGTCCATCTTCTGCGAGCCCGCTGCAGACTCCGATCGAGAGATGATCCGAT
>JANQQY010000253.1 GCA_028284845.1 Spirochaetales bacterium | reverse complement strand
ACGCCGTTGCCACCGATGCCCGTCCGGTGCTCGATTCCTAGCGCTTGAAGCTCGGCGGCAACGAACCGCGCGGTTTCCGACTCCTGGAACGAGAGCTCGGGATTCATGTGCAGATGGCGGCGAACTCGAATGGTGTCGGCGTGAAGTTCGGAGGCTTTGCTCTTGATCTGCGCAGCAGTGATCACACGCTGAATCTAGGCGTCTCTCTGCTCGGAATCAACCACAATCGACTCCATTCGGGGCGGGCGGTATACTGCCCCCGAGTGGGAGGCGGCGTGAAGTCCTTTGTCATCGATACAAATGTCTTTATCCACAAGCCTGACTGTGTACTGAGTTTTCGCGACAATGAGGTGGTAATCCCGTTGTGGGTCCTCGAAGAGCTCGACAAGCTCAAGACCTATAGCGATGAGCGCGGGCGAAACGCGAGACACGCGATCCGGTTTCTGGACGAGATTGGTCGACGCGGGTCGCTGAGTCAGGGCGTGAAGATGGAGAACGGGAGCACCCTCCGAGTCGTTATGAGCTATGACGCCGAGCCGCCTGCCGGCATGCTCGCCGACAAACCCGACAATCAGATCATTCTTGCCGCCTACGACTTGGCCCAGCAGGGCAAGATGGTGTTCTTCGTTTCCAAGGACATCAACGCGCGGGTCAAGGCAACTGCACTCGGGATCAAAGCCGTTGACTACGAAAAACAAAAGGTCAACATCGACAAGCTCTACGCCGGTTACACAGAGATCGACGCGACCGCTGAGACGGTCTCCGATCTCGAGGCGCAGAAGCGTATTCCTTGGGCGGACCACCTCCCCCCGAATCACTACACGATCCTCCACGATCGAGTTCACGATGAGACCATTCTGGGTCGTTATCGCGAGGAGAGCGAGGAGCTCGAGTTCATCGGTCACAAAATGCCCAGTGTCGCCGGAGTGCGACCCTTGAACGATCAGCAGCGGATGGCGCTCGATCTCTTGATGGATGACAGCGTCAATCTGGTGACGCTTGTGGGCAAGGCCGGCACGGGAAAGACCCTCCTTGCGATCGCCGCCGGACTCAAGATGACCCTTGAGGAGCGAAAGTATAGCCGCGTGCTTGTTAGCCGTCCCGTCATTCCCATGGGCAAGGACATTGGATTCTTGCCGGGGCAAAAGAATGAGAAACTCTCACACTGGATGCAACCTCTCTTTGATAACCTCGAGTACATCATGAGCGTCTACAAGCGGCAGAACATCAAGAGCGCCGAGCAGCTGATGAACAACAAGGTGATCGAGCTCGAGGCCCTGAGCTACATCCGCGGAAGGTCGCTGCCGGGGCAGTTCATCATCATCGACGAGGCCCAAAACCTCTCTCCTCACGAAGTGAAGACCATCGTGAGCCGTGCGGGCGAGGCTTCCAAGGTCGTCCTCACGGGCGATCCCTATCAGATCGACAGCCCCTATCTCGACGCCAGCTCGAACGGTCTCAGCTTCCTGGTGGAGGCCTTCAAAGGCCAGAAGATCTTTGGTCACGTGACACTCGTTCAGTCTGAAAGGAGCAGACTTGCCGAACTTGCCGCAGAACTCCTCTAGCTCCCGCGCAGCAATGCCTGCACGATGAGTCTCCGACCATGATACCGGTTGCCACCGCCATGTACGGCGCCATCAGTATTCTTACTCTCACCGCCGGAGTGGCGCTGCTGATTCCCGGATCGCTCGAATCTTCACTCCGGTGGCGATGGTGGGCTGCAGGAATAAGCTTGACCGGTACCGTCTTTACCCTGGCCGTCGCCATTCAACAGGCAGCGGGACCCGGCAACCTCAACCTCTATGCCGACCGAGTCTCACTCATTGCCATTATTGCCCTCGTCCCGCTGGTCATGGGGTTGACCTATGCCTACTGGGGACTCCCCTATCGCCGTCTCATTGCCATCTTTGGTCCATTGCACCTCGCTCTGGCTGCGATCACGCTCTTCTCAGACGCCGTTATATCGCCCTCCTTTGAGCGGCGCGAGGCGTTGCCTTTTTTTGGTGGAGAGTACTGGGAGGCCACGGTAGGTCCCGTCCAACGCCTCATCACGATCTATCTCGTCCTGGGTGCGATAGCCGCGCTGGTGGCCTGGTTCATCGTACGGAGGGGGAAGCGGCCGGGTTCTCCAGCGTTTCTCGTGGGTTTCATCTCCTGGCTCGTCCTTGGAGTGAATGACGCCGTCTCGAATCTCTTCTACCCGACCACCCCGCCGGCGCTCGCCCTCGGTTTCCTCTTCTTTGTGATCATGCTCCTCATGATGGCAGTCGAGGACTCCCGGACCCTCCGCAGACGCGTGCGTGCCGCAGATGCCCAGGTCGCGGCAATCATGACCGCCTCACCGCAGCCGGTCATTGCCCTGGATGCGGAAGGTACGATCCTCTTCGCGAACGAGGAGTTTGTCCGACTCACGCGTCTGGGCACGGGTAGCGAGTGGTCGGAGCTCCAGGACCTGCTCGGGCACACTGATCGTGAACGGATTGATCGAGCCGTGCAGCGAGTTCGATCCGCGATGCAGGTTCAAACGCTTGATATTGGGGCGACCACTCCGGATGGAGAAGAACGACAGTTCAGTTGCATCATCGCCCCGGTAGACCGCGAGCGTGGCGAAGAGACGCCCGTGGTCGTGAGCCTCTCGGACATCACCGAACGTGCCCTGGCCGCCGCTCGGTCGGAGTACCTCTCTATCCACGACACGTTGACCGGACTCATGAATCGCTCCGCCTTGAACCAACGGCTGGAAGAGTTGGTCGATCAGTCCACCAGAGATCCGAGCTCTCCGTCCTGGGCCGTGCTCTTTCTCGACTTGGATGAGTTCAAAGGGATCAACGACACCCGCGGCCATGCGTTTGGCGATGAGGTTCTCAAGCAGGTCTCACAGCGACTCCGCGCCGTCGTCCCCCGCGCGGATCTCTGTTTCCGGCTGGGCGGCGATGAGTTCGTGATTATCGTCACGGGGATCTCCGACGCAATGCAGGCACTCGACGTGGCGTCGGAAGTCGATCGGAAGCTCCGGGAGCCGATGGAGATCGAGGGAAGCACGGTGCAGGTGCGGGCGAGCGTGGGAGTTACTGTGCACCCGGCGGGCGGTGGTTCGGTCACCGATGTCCTTCGGAGTGCGGATCTCGCAATGTACGAGGCGAAGTCGAGCGACGAGC
>JANQQY010000240.1 GCA_028284845.1 Spirochaetales bacterium | reverse complement strand
ACGCACAACGGCAGGCGACGAAGGATGCTGGACGCATCGCCGGCCTGGAAGTGAAGCGCATCGTCAATGAACCGACGGCGGCTGCATTGGCATATGGGTTTGGCAAGGATAGAGGCGAGCAGCGCCTCGCGGTGTATGACCTTGGCGGCGGAACCTTTGACATCTCCGTGCTCGAGCTTGCCGACAACGTCTACGAGGTCCGCAGCACCAATGGCGACACGCACCTTGGCGGAGACAACTTCGACCAAGAGATCATCGACTGGCTGGTCACCAGCTTCAAGGGTGATCAGGGCATTGATCTCTCGCAGGACCGAATGGCGCTTCAGCGTCTGAAGGAAGCCGCTGAGACCGCGAAGAAAGAGCTCTCGAGCTCGCAGCAGACCGAGATCAACCTTCCCTTTATCACTGCGGATTCGAGCGGACCTCGGCACCTGAACTACAACCTCACGCGCTCCAAGTTTGAGCAGCTGGTTGGCGGCCTGATCGAGCGGACCCGCGGGCCGGTTCTCCAGGCGCTCAAGGACGCGGCGCTTTCGCCACGCGAGATTGACGAGGTGATACTGGTTGGTGGATCGACGCGGATCCCAGCGGTGCAGGCCCTGGTGAAGGAGCTCTTTGGCAAGGAGCCGAGCAAGGGCGTGAACCCGGATGAGGTCGTCGCGGCGGGAGCCGCGGTCCAGGCGGGCGTCTTGTCCGGAGACGTGAACGATGTCCTCCTTCTGGATGTCACTCCACTCTCACTCGGCATTGAGACGCTGGGCGGCGTACTGACTCGCTTGATCGATCGCAACACGACCATCCCCACGCGGAAGAGTGAGATCTTCTCAACTGCCGCCGACAACCAGAACGCCGTGAGCATCCACGTGCTTCAGGGCGAGCGCGAGATGGCGTCGCAGAACCGAACCCTTGGTCGATTTGATCTGGTCGGCATCGCACCGGCCCCCCGTGGTGTCCCTCAGATTGAGGTCGCCTTCGACATCGACGCGAACGGCATTGTGCACGTGAGTGCGAAGGACCTTGGCACCGGCAAGGAGCAGAAGATTCGAATCGAGTCGAGCTCCGGATTGAGCGAGGACGAGATCAACCGAATGGTGCGCGACGCAGAGGCAAACGCGAGCGCAGACAAGGCCGCGCGAGAGAAGGTCGAGGCGAGAAATGAGGCCGATGCTTTCACCTACCAGGTAGAGCAGCAGCTCAAGGAGCACGGTGACAAGCTCGAGGCTGGAGAGCGCAGCGCGATCGAATCGGCAATCTCCGAGGTTCGCGCTGTGCTGGAGAACGGCGAGACCGATGCCATCCGAGCGAAACTCGATACTCTGGCCCAGGCCGCCCAGGTGCTTGGCCAGAGGGTCTACGCAGAGGCGGGTCAGAACGCCGACGCAAGCGCGGCCGCAGACCGCGGCGCGAATGAAGCGAGCGGCGAGTCCGGCCAAGGAGCCGAAGCCTCCGCGAGCGACGTGGAGTTTGAGGTGGTGGACGAGTAGTTCGCCCCGCACTCCTGCCTAAGTTAGCTACCTTCCTGGTGGGCACCAGGGTTGACTCCCCGGGGCACCTGTTCACAGGTGCCCCTTTTGTTTACGGCAGGGGGATGTGCCGCGTCGGTCTCGCCCCGAGAAGCATGCACAGCGCTCGTTGCATTCAGGTTGCGTGCCGGTGGGGATTCGGCGCTACCCTGGACCCACCGGCATTGGTAAACTGGCTCCGCGTTCCAGAAGGCTGAGGGCGCATGATGATCTTCTGATGATGCTGATGTGGGAGAGGCTGATGACGCGTGTGGAACGGGCAAGAAGCAAGGTGGTGCTTGCCGGCTTTGCTTTGATTGCAGCAGTGGCTCTGATAGCGTGTGACGCGGCAGGCGCCGGCAGCGACGCGGTAGGGCCTGACCATGCCGCGTTTGTCACGACGTGGACGACGAACGCCTCAGGCGATGACACCGTCTCTGAAAACAACCAGATCCGGCTGCCGCTCGCGACCGCCGGGAGCTACGACTTCACAGTTGAATGGGGCGACGGCTCCTCCGACGTGGTGACTTCTGCGGATCAGGTGCTTCCGGGCGAGACCGATCCGGTCACGCACACCTATGCAAGCGCCGGAACCTATGACGTGACGATCCGCGGTGAGATAGACGGATTCGGTATTGGCATTGATGCGGGGAGCGGCACGACTGACGCGGATAAGCTTATCGATGTCAAACAGTGGGGCAGCGTCATCCTTCGCAACGACGGCGGCGTCTTTATGGGCGCAGACAATCTGACGGGTTTCTCTGCGACAGACGAACCGGACCTATCCACCATCTCCAACGCGAGTTTTATGTTCGCGGGAGCCCAGGCGTTCGACCAGAACCTCGGTGACTGGAACATCTCACAGATCACCAATATGAGCAGCATGTTCGAGAGTGCGATCGCATTCAACGGAAGCATCGGCGACTGGGACACCTCACAGGTTACGGACATGAACAGCATGTTCAGCTTCGCAGTCGTCTTTGACCAGGATATTGGTGGCTGGAACACCTCCAAGGTCACTGACATGGACAGCATGTTCAACGGGGCCTGGGTATTCAATCAAGATATAGGAAGCTGGGACACCTCGCAGGTCACAACCATGGCGGGGATGTTCTTCGACGCCTTCGCATTCAATCAGGCGATCGGCGGCTGGAACGCCTCGCGGGTCTCCTCAATGGCAGGCATGTTTATCGCAGCACGTGCCTTCAATCAGAGCATTGGAAGCTGGGACACTTCGGGCGTCTCCAGCATGAACAGCATGTTCTTCTTTGCAGAGGCGTTCAATCAGGACATCGGCGACTGGGACACCTCATTGGTCACGGATATGGAATCCATGTTCTCAGACGCCGCTGCGTTTAATCAGGATCTTTCCGGATGGTGTGTCTCACTGCTCTCGTCCGAACCGGATCGCTTTGACGATCGCGCCTCGAGTTGGATTGATCCCGCTTGGCGTCCGGTGTGGGGCACCTGCCCACCGTAGGAACAACGCGCTTCGCGGAGGGGCGCGTCCAGGAGCTACAGGTCGAAACCCCAGGCCAGCTCGGCCATCCCGAACCCGGTCGTCGCCTCGTCCACGACGTTGTAGGCCACGCCCGCAAGCAGACCGACCTGCAGGAACTGACCCGTTGGCAGGTACCACCGGTGCCCGAAGTTCCCAAGGAGTCCCGCTCCGCTCAGGAAGTTCCCGTCCTCGCGAATAATCTGGATCTCAGCGACCGGCCCGGCGTAGAAGTGATTACGACCGATGCCGGTGGGCCAGAACGAGAGGTAGGAGACACCCACACCGATCTCTGCCCACCAGTCGAAGACAAGATAGAGCAGTCCGAGGTATCCAAGTCGGATATGCGGACTGATGAACATCCCGTCAGCGACCTGGTAGTGGTACCTCGCATAGGGGCCGAACTGGACCAACCCCAGGACGTTGATCTCCAGCGACTGGTCCGCCAGCGGCTCGGGAGCCGACTCCTGAGCGCCCAGCGTTGCCGCCGAAAGCACAAGCAGAACAAATATCACTAGCCGTCTCATACCATGAGAATCGCTCGTCACATTGGAATGGTCAATAACGGCACCAAGTGAGTCACCGCCTGGGGAATCCACTGTATGTCGTCCAATTCGACGCACAGCTTTCGTGACATCTGTCACTGACCAACGTAATGGAACACGGCTAACCTCTGTCGTGAGGTGATCGAATGATTGTCGAGGTTGAGGAAGTCATCAAACGGTTCAAGGACCGGCTGGCTCTTGATTGTCTCAGTCTGGCCGTTGAATCAGGAGAGGTCGTTGGGCTCCTGGGTCCCAACGGCGCGGGGAAGACTACGAGCATTCGCGCCATCGTCGGTCTGCTGGCGGTGGACGAGGGAACCGTCTCCGTCTTTGGGAAGCGACAGGACGGGCGGAACAAGGAAATCAAGCGTCGGATTGGATACGTAACGCAGGAGCTCACCATCTACGAAGAGATGAGCGCGCGAGCGAACCTCGAGTTCTTTGGCGGGCTCTACGATCTGACGGGCGATCGGCTCCGAGAGCGAGTCGAGGCGGTCGCGGCGGTGCTCGGGCTCGACGGTCGGTTGGACGATCGGGTGAATACGTACTCGGGCGGAATGAAGCGTAGGCTGAACATCGGATGCTCGCTCCTTCACGAGCCGGAGCTGGTGATCATGGATGAGCCAACGGTCGGAATCGACCCTCAGTCGCGGAGCTTCATTCTGGAGTTCGTCAAGCAGCTGGCGGAAGGTGGGACCAGTGTTATCTACACCTCGCACTATATCGAGGAAGTAGAGGCCGTAGCATCACGGATCTACATCATGGACCAGGGCCATATGATCGCGAGTGGAACGCTGCCCGAGCTCATCGCCCGTATTCAGGGCGACTCTCACATCTTGGTCGACGTTCGGATTGCCTCTGAGGATGTCAGGCAACAGCTCCGCGGCATTCCCGATATCACAGATGTCGTCCTTGAAGAGAATCAGTACCACATCGTCGTCCCGGGTGGAATCAGTGTGTTTGACCAGATCATTCCACTGCTCGCGCCGCTGACGATCGTCAACATCAACTCCAAGCAGCCGGACCTGGAGGACGTCTTTCTGACGCTCACCGGCAAACAACTACGGGACGCGGTCTGACATGCTGAAGTTCTATTTCACACGAAGCATGCGGGAGATTGTGGGGCATCTGATCCTGATCGGCATTCCCGTAGTCATCATCGCGTTCTTCAACTTTGTCTTCCGGGACATCTTCCAACCTCCGGGACAGCTGCTCCCAATTCCCTACCTAACGGTAATCACGGTGGGCTTCGCGCTTACCTTTCAGATCTACGGCGCATCACTCAGTTTTGAGGTACTTGGCGCCGACTTCTTCTCCTCAATGCGCGACCGTCTCATGGCGAGTCCCGCAGAACCCAGAGGGCTGGTTGTGGCGATAATCGGCTCCGGCTGTTTGATCAGCTTCTTGCAGACGCTGGCCGTGCTCCTCTTTTCGTCAATCGTGCTGGAGGCCGACCTTGGATCGCTTCACCTCACGATCCCCATCTTTATGATCTCGGTGATCGTCAACCAATTGCTCGGTACGGCGATCCTCCTTCTGAGCCGATCGACCAAGGTTGCCAACTCGGTCATCACGATCTACGGATCGATCGTTCCAATGACGGTGGGTCTCTACTTTCCGCTGCCGGACGGCGCCTTTGTTCGAGTCTTGAGCCGCTACCTGAGTCCGATGGCACTCGCAAACACCGCGATACTCGGTGCGATGGAAGGAAACCTATCAGTGGCACTATCCACGACTGCCGTCCTCGCGGTGATCGGAATCGCCCTTTTTGTGGTCATGAGGCCACTCGTCCGGAGGCTCGCATCATGAGTGTGTTCGTCCATGCAATGAGAGAAGCGGCTCGACACCGCATCAACCTCGTGCTGATCTTCCTGCTACCGTTTCCCCTCCTGCTTATTCCGGCAAACGGAGGAGGGCTCCCATTCGGCCTGAGCCTCTACGGTCTGCTCGTCCTCTATACAGCATTCCTTCTGGGTCGATCGATCGCTGAGGATCGTATGAAGGGTATCATCATGCGGATTGCGTCGAGTCCGATTGGGATCGGGAGATACCTGGGCAGTCACCTCGCGGCAAGCTTCCTGCTACTGGGCGCGCAGATTGGGCTCTTCCTTCTGGGCAGCCGCTTCGTCCACGGCCTGTCGGCGGAAACCTACCTGCGCTTGTTTTTTCTCTACCTCACCTACTCCGCTTTCTGCACGTCGTTCGCCCTGGCGTGGAACAATCTGTTTCGTTCGTTCGGTGTCTCGCTCAGTCTCTTTGCGGGTATCGCGTCGATCCTCTGTCTGGTTACCGGGGTCTCGCTCCCGCTCTTCATGATCCCGCCGCAGGTCCAGCGGATAACGATGTACCTTCCCACCTACTGGCTTGCGTTCGGAATCGAAGCATTGTACGCCGCGCGTTCCAGTGACCTCCTGCTCTCGCATGGTATTCTGGCGGCGTATGCGGCGATCCTCTTTGTGGCGAGCACCGGCCGCAAGCTTTAGGCGACTCTCTCGAGGAAGGTGGAGAGTGGGAGTGTGGGCGGCTCCCCGGGCAGCCCATGCTGCCATCATGGCAGCGCTGTTTGTGCTTGCTCTGATGCAAACAACTCGACCTTCCGCGGGCGCCCCGCTTCTCGCGGCACTTCTTCTGCTCCTCTTCCTGCTCGTCTGGGAACGGCGTTCGCTCGAACTCGCCTGGCTCGTCGGCGGGTGCGCACTCTTCTGCGTCCTGGCAACGATCTTTCACGAACTCGCCCCATTACTCGTTGTGTTTGCCTATGTGTTCGCGGCGAGCGGTGCTCCCGTGATCGCCCTCGTACCCAGTACGCTGAGTTTCGCTTTGGGCGAGACTCAGCTGGCTGTCGCAGTCTGCGCTCTCCTCCTTGGCTGGCTGATCCACCGTTGGCGACACGAAAGCAATGAGCTACGCGAGCAGGCCGACGGCTTACGGCAGCAGCTCTATCGCTCCGAGCAGACCGCGCTCACCCTCCTCAGCGACCATCGGGATATCCAGCGGCTCTCGCAGCTCGAGGAGCGACGAAACGTTGCCGAAAGACTGCACGACAATCTTGGGCATGAGCTCACCGCGGCAGATCTCTCGATCAAGAGCGTTGGCGCACTCCTGCGGGCCGGCAAGATCGAGCACGCGATCTCTGCCCAGCGAAAGGGCGAGGAACGACTATCCCAAGCACTCCAGCAGCTCAAAGGTGCAGTGAGCGGTCTGGATCCAGGCACTGAAAGTGACATATCACTCGTGACCGAGCTGTTCGAGCGGTTTGTCTACCCGGTTGAACTCTCGATCGAAGGGACGCCTCCAGGCTTGGAGCCCCACCAGCTTCAACTGATGCACTCTGCCGTCAAGGAAGCACTGACGAACGTCTCCAAGCACGCCGTCCCACAATCGGTTCACGCGAAGATCGAGTTCACCGATCGGATCGCACGCCTCTCAATCACCAACGACGGGATACTCGGCCGCTCCGGAAGTCGAGCGGGCCATGGCCTTCGCTACTTGCGCAAGCGGCTCGAGGCGGTCCGTGGCAGCCTCAGTACGACCTCCGCCAAGAACGAGTTCACGCTCGTCGTGACGGTGCCAAAGGGGAGGCGTTAACCTCATGCGACTCCTTATCGTGGACGACGACCCGCTCGTGATCGAGAGCCTTGAGGTGCTCCTCCAGGCCGACTCGGCCATCCGCGTCGTTGGAAGTGCAACCGACGGCGGCTCGGCGCTTTCAAAGGCGATCGAACTCCGTCCTGACATCGTACTGATGGATATTCAGATGCCCGAAGTGGACGGCATCCACGCGACCTCGCGGATACGGGAGGCCCTCCCCGGCACTCGGGTAATCATGCTCACAACCTTTCACGACTACCGCAATATCTACCGGTCATTGCAAGCCGGAGCATCGGGCTACCTCCTGAAGTCCGACGATACCACGCGTCAGATCGCAACGATCAGGGCGGTCCACGAGGGTCTCCCGGTCATCAGCGAGGGAGCATTGCAGGAGCTCTCTCGTCCCGGTGCGCTGGACGCACTGACCGACCGAGAGAACCAGATCCTCGTGCATCTCGCCAA
>JANQQY010000230.1 GCA_028284845.1 Spirochaetales bacterium | reverse complement strand
CGCATGCATCGGGCTTGCCATGGGGACGCTCTCTGCTCGGTTTCCTCTTGGCGCGTGCATTCCATTGATTGTTCTCGTCGGGCTCGCTGCGACGCTCGCTGCGGGTGCACTCGCGGACCTGAGACCTGTTCGCGGGCCCACGCGCATGGCCGAGTTTGCCGTCCTCTCCATTCAGGAAGATGCCATCACCATCGAGTTGCGCGCAGCGCCCGAAGAAGCGCTCAGCTCTGCCGGCGTGATCACGCTTGTGAGCGTTGATGCGATTGTCCATGCGGTCGACCTTCCCCGCGAAGCCTTCCTGCTTGGCGCTCGGCGATTTGCGGCCATTCGGATCGACCCATCCGTCCCGGACTTCGAACCAAATCGACTTCTCTCGTGGATGTTCGAAAGGGGTTGGGCCGTCGGCGCGACTGAATCCGTCTCCGCGCCCACGCTCAACCTCCTCCAGCGCTACGCGGTCGTCGTGTCGCCTGATGAGCCGGCTACGCTGAGGCGTCTTCGTTAGGGCTTTTTGACTTCACCGGACACGACTCCGCCGACGATACTAAAAGTGAGATGATGATCACGCTCTACAAAGCCGATCAGAAAGACCGTCTCCACTTCTACTCGATCAACGATCGGCAGGGTCATCTCTTTTCCCAATACACCTTCACGGTGAACTGGGGCTCAGACCTCTCGAGGGGACGCGAGAAGGTGCACGTCTTTGACACCCAACGTCAGATGGATAGGAAGCTTCAAGAGCTCATTCAGGCTCGAATTGGAAACGGGTACCGGGTTCTCTATAGCTACTTTCGCGATCAAGAGTACCCCGAGCTTCGACCGGCATTGCGCCGAGCGGCTGTCTCCTAAAGAGCCCGGACATCGACGGCGAACACCTTCACCTTCTCGACTAACGAAACCACAAGTAGCGCGGCCACGAGAATCTCGGCAACCAGCATAAGGACGCTGTACCACGGCGGCATCCCCGCGAGACCCAGGAAGGCAAGGGCGTAGAGAGCCATCGTTGCGAAGACGCTTGCCTTGCCAAGAAAAGAACTCCTGAACTCGACCCGGCCCCGTTTTCGCAAAAAAAGCACGACCTGGCCGGCGATCTGAAGTCCGAATCGGCAACCGAGCACAATAAAAAACCACCCATGGAGAGGGGTGTACATCGCGAGCGCGATGGAGATGACAATAAGAATGAGGTAGTCGCTTGAGCTGTCGAGGAACCGTCCAATACGCGTGATGGTGCCGGTGCGGCGAGAAATAAGACCATCAAAGAGGTCGGTTATGAACACAAGGGAGCCGAATGGTACTAAAATCCCGCTCACATCCTCCGTTTGAAGCAGGAAGATCAACAGCACGAGAGTCGGAGTTGAGCTGATTCGGATCATGGAGAGCAGGTTGGCCAGATTGACCCTGTCGAGCTGTACGCGGTCCGGGACGGTCACGAAGAGGTCTTCAAGATTGGAAAGCACAGTGGCAAGAGCCAGATGAGTGAGAAACAGGCCGACGACGTACCACAAGCGTGCGCCCGTGCCCACATCAAACAGGAGCGCAATCGACACCCCACCAGCTGCTTGCACGGCGAACAGAATCGCGCTTGTTCGCCGGATGCTTCGGACGATCGGTCGAACCACGCCCGACTCTATCTACTGCACCGGTAGCTGTCAATTTTGCTTGCTTGACAGCGACTGGGCAGCCTGAGAGCATGCGTGGTGCGCCGAATCGGATTGGCAAACGCCCTGACGCTCTCACGCTTCGGCCTCTCCCCCGTTTTTGCACTCTTCTTTGGCCTCGCCGCCAGAGCCGGCTCTCCTCTCCTCGTCACGATTCTCTGGGTCACTCTCCTGGTGATCGAGGGGACGGACATCCTTGACGGCGTGATTGCCCGTCGTTCGGACACCGTGAGTGACGTTGGAAAGATCCTCGACCCGTTTGCGGATGTCGTCTCCAAGGTCACCTACTTCGCATGTCTCCTCGCCGTTGGCGTCGTGCCGCTCTGGTTTCTGCTTCTTGTTCTCTATCGTGAGTTTGGGATCATCCTCATTCGTATGATGCTCTATCGCGACGGCACCGCGCTTGCCGCTGGCATGGCTGGGAAGATCAAGACCTGGCTCTACGCCATCACCGCCGGATGGGGTCTCCTCGAGTTCAGTTCTGCGATTTTGGCGGTGGAACTACCACGGTGGAGCGCTCCCGTGATGATCGTGCTCTTGATTGGAACGTCGGCA
>JANQQY010000216.1 GCA_028284845.1 Spirochaetales bacterium | reverse complement strand
AACGAGTCAAAAGGCTCCCCACTGCCCTGTTTTGCGTCAGCGACCTTGTTGCGTACAACGTGATTCGTGCGTGCGCGGAGTGTCGCATAGACGTACCCGGCGACATTGCCGTAGTCGGTTTCGACGACCTGCCGGCCAGCGAGCATGTCACACCGCCACTCACAACGATCCGGATCTCGCGGATCCTGATGGCACAACGAGCGGTTCAGATCCTCATCGCTGGGGTTGATGGCCACGAGCAAAAATCACCGGAGAAGACACTCATCGGGGGCAGGCTAGTCGTCCGCGAGAGTGCCTGAGTTGATTAACAACCATCCGTTCTTTTCCCGCCGATGTTTTTCTTGACAGCTCCCCTTTTCATGCTAAGATATCGACTTAATTAAGCGCCGAAAGAACGGCGTAATTTTAGCACTCTGTTGAGTGCTCGACGCTCCACAAGGAGGAGAAGATGAAGAGGACTTTAGTTGGATTGCTGCTTTTGGTCTTGCTTGCTGCAGGGCTCTGGGCCGGTGGACAAAGTGCAGGTGATGATGAAAGCGAGTTCGACTACGTCGTCGGTTTCGCAAACATCGCGGAGTCGAATGAAACCTTGGTCGCTCTCGGAGACAGCATGGTTCGTGAGGGCAACGCGCTTGGCATGGAAGTTATTCGCGTCGACAACAACGCCGACGGCGCACGCGCTGTGCAGAACATGGATGATCTAATAACGATCGGTGTGGATGCCGTTGTTCAGTTCAACGTGGACGTCTCGGTGGCGCCGGCCATAATGGAGAAGGCAGAGGAAGCGGGAATTCCCGTGTTTGCGGTAGATATACCTCATCCCGGCGCGACCTTCTTTGGCGCGAACAACGTCACCGCAGGAACCATCGCAGGTGAGTTTATCGCGGAGATCATAAACGACGAATGGGGTGGAGAGCTGGACGCCCTCGTGTTGGTCGATCAGATTGCGTCGGGAGAACTCCCCCGTCAACGAATCCTTGCTGCGGTCCCGGTGCTGGAAGCCGAGGTCCCTGGGTTCAGTGAAGATGAGCTCTTTATCGTGGAGGGCGGAACGGACCCAGCAACCGCTCAGCAGGCGGTCGCGGACTTCCTTGCAGGAAATCCGGACATGTCAAGAATCGCGATCCTTTCGCTCCAGGACGACGCATTCCGCGGTGTCGTGGCTGCAGTCGAAGTGGCCGGACGAGAAGGCGACGTGATCGGAGTCACGAATAACGAGGCGTTCTTCCTTGAGCACGCCATCGCGAACCCTGAAGAGGACTTCTTCCGAGGCGCAGTTACGTTCTATCTGCCGGAATACGGCCGATTCCTCATGCCGACGGTACGTGAAGTATTGGACGGCGCGGCGGCACCTGAGAACGTCTATGTAGGGCACGAGATAGTCACCCGGGCAAACATGGATGAGTTGTTCCCCAATCTCCGATAGAGAGGTGCGATGAGTTTGCACACCCGCCCGCTGAGGTTGGGCGGGTGATGGGACTCAGGTAATGTTTCATGGAACACACTGAAGTCTTCAGAGCAGAGAAAATCACCAAGGAGTATCCGGGCGTCAGGGCTTTGGACAACGTGAGCCTGGATCTTCGTCGTGGTGAGGTTCTCGCGCTCCTCGGAGAAAACGGGGCTGGAAAGTCAACGCTGATAAATGTGATGTCTGGTGTCTGTCAACCGGATGGAGGGAAGCTCTATCTTGACGGCGAGCCAATCAGCTTTCCGTCTCCTAGGGACGCATTTGACGCGGGCATCGCCGTTGTTCATCAAGAGCTGAACTACGTCTCACCGTTGACCATAGCAGAGAACGTAATGATGTCCCGTCACCCGCTGACCAAGACCGGCTTTGTAGACTGGAATCGAATGTACGAAGAGTCGATCAGCATCATGGATGAGATCGACCTGAAGCTCGATCCTCACATGATTATGGGTCGCTGTACCGTGGCCCAGAAACAGCAGATTGAGATCGCCAAGGCTATGTACTGGAAAGCGAGAATCCTCATTCTTGATGAACCGACCTCCGCGTTGAACGACGTGGAGATACGTAACCTGATGGACTATCTCAGGAAGGTGCGTGCGGCGGGCGTAGCAGTGGTCTACATTTCGCACAAGATTGGTGAGATTCTTGAGATCGCAGACCGAGTCGGCGTTTTGCGCGACGGCCGCCACGTCAGGACACTCACGGTGGCAGAAACGGCTGCAGATGAACTCATTTCGCTGATGGTCGGCAGATCGTTGTCCAACATGTATCCCAAACAAAACACCCGCTTTGGGAGTATCGTCCTTCAAGCTCGGGGCTTAACGAACGATGCGATCACCGATGTCTCGTTCGACCTTCGTCAGGGCGAAATCCTCGGTGTGTATGGTCTCATGGGGTCTGGCCATACCGAGTTAGGACCGTTGCTCTTCGGTGAAAACCCGGCCACTGCCGGGTCTTTGGAACTAAATGGAGAAGTCATCAAGGTTCGTAGCCCAGCAGACGCGCTCCGTGCCGGGATGGCATACGTCCCGAGTGAACGCAAGTCAGAAGGGCTGGTACTGAGTCACACGGTCCAGGAGAACATTGTCTCAGTCTCCTACGTAAAGGGAAGTGCGGCGTTCGTAGATCGAACGATGGAACGACGCGCGACGAATCGATGGATCGATCAAATACGCATCAAAACTCCGTCGGGCGATTCCGAGGTCCGAACACTCTCCGGAGGAAATCAACAGAAGGTTGTTTTGGCCAAGTGGATGGAAGTTCAACCGAAAGTCCTCATTATGATCGACCCAACCAGAGGAATTGATGTCGGAAGCAAGGCGGAGATCTACCGCCTCCTTGATGAGTTTTGCGCCAGTGGAATCAGTGTAGTCATGATAACGTCCGAGATGCCCGAGCTGCTGGCGATGTCGGATCGAGTGCTTGTTATGCGCGAAGGAAAAATCAGTGAGTTCTTCAAAGATCGAAACATCAGTCAGGTCGACGTCGCCACCGCCGCAATCGGATCAGCCTGAGATGGATGCCGAAGCCAGCATGCGAGAAGCCGATTCCAGTCGCTCATTGCGTTCGTTTCTGAGCCGGTTGGGAGCGGTCGACTACCTGTCCATTTTGATCGCATACGGTCTCGTACTGCTACTGTTTGGTAGCACGACCCAGCATTTCTTTTCAGTTGGGAACCTTTTGAATATAGGTCAGTACGCCGCCGTGATTGGGATCGCCGGGACGGCAATGACTCTCGTTCTCATTTCCGGCCATGTGGATATCTCGCTCGGGTCAATAATGGCGCTCTCGGGAATGGTCGTTGCATTCTTTACCCCCGATGACCCGTCAAACATCGGCGGATTGCTCTTCGCAATGCTCATGGGGATAGCAACCGGAGCGCTCTGCGGAGCGGTAAACGCGTTCTTCATCAACGTGGTCAACATTCACCCCATTGTTACAACGATGGCTACGCTCAACATCTTCCGGGGTGTTGCCTACCTCTTTTCAGGGGGGCGCAGTCTTCCCATAAGCAACGAGGCCATGGGCTTTATCGGACGAAGTAGGACCCTTGGAATCCCAAATTCAATGATCCTGTGGGCATTTGCGCTCGTGGTCTTTATTGTCGTTGCCAAGTACACGGTGTTTGGGAGAAAGCTGTTTATGATTGGTGGGAACCCGACAGCGGCTCGACTCTCCGGTATCAAGGTGAAGAGGCGGGTGTTTCAGATCTTTGTAATCAATGGAGCCATGACGGCCCTGGCCGGCGTCGTACGGGTATCCCAGCTTGGCGCCGCGTTGCCGCAAGGTTCGGTTGGTGTTGAGTTCCAGATCATTTCCGCGGTGATCCTAGGTGGGGCAAGTCTTGCCGGGGGGCGGGGAACGATGGTGGGAACACTTCTTGGCGTGCTTCTTCTGGCCACCCTCAACAACGGAATGGTGCTCGCACGAATCCCATCCTTCTGGCAACTTGTAGTTCTCGGAATCGTTCTGATCCTGGCTCTGACGATTGACGAACTTCGGAACAAGCAGGTCGGTGTCCTCTCTCGGATTAAGCGATTGATTCGTTCGCGGATTCATCGTGACACGTAGACCATTGCTGGAAGCCCACGCCGCAATCCGGGATCGTCTGGAGATTCCCTCCGCCGGAGTCCTGAACGCGGTCATAGATACCGACACATACAACGAGGTGGACGACCAATTTGCGATTGTTTTTGCACTGCGGTCACCAGAGCGTCTCAACGTATCAGCCATCTACGCGGCCCCCTTCTTCTTCCGTGGGGCCCCGCACTTCAACCTGCGATCGACGAGTCCGCAGGATGGCATGCTTCGGAGCTACGATGAGATCCAGAAAGTCACGGGAATGATCGGTCGTTCCGAGGTCCCGACCTACAAGGGGTCAGACCGATTCCTTGCGGGAGAAGAAACCCCGGTAGCAAGTCATTCCGCTACTGATCTGATTGAGCGAGCCATGAGCACAGAAGGTCATCTTTACGTTATCGCGCTTGGGGCGCTCACGAACATTGCGTCTGCGATCATCATGGAACCCAGAATTCGTGCCAAGATTGTCGTTGTGTGGCTTGGCGGGCACGAGCTGCACTGGAGCCATACGCGGGAATTCAACTTGAGTCAGGACACCCTGGCAACCAGAATAGTCTTTGACAGCGGCGTCGCTCTTGTTCACGTCCCTTGTTTTGGTGTCGCGTCGCACCTGGTGACCACCCTTGCCGAGCTTGAGGCGCATATAGACGGTCGAAGCGAAATTGGAACCTACCTCACCGGCATAGTACGAAACTATACGAACGATCACTTTGCATGGTCGAAACCGATCTGGGATATCTCGACCGTTGCCCACCTTTTGGATGAGTCCTGGATTCCCGCCGAAGTGGTGACAAGTCCCATGCTTACCGCCGATGAGACGTGGGAGCGTGATTCAAAGCGACACCCAATCAAATCTGCCTACTGGGCAGATCGGGATCCGGTGTTTCGCTCGCTATTCACAAAGATCAACGGTCAGGAAGCTCAACACGCCGAAGTACTTGGAGACGCAGGATGAAGAAATTTATGAACGAACCAACCGCGTTCGTTGACGAGATGCTGGACGGAATTCTGGCCGCACATCCGGCCCAATTGAAGTCCGTGGATGGTGAATCACGATGCCTCGTTCGTGCTTCGACCGCCCCAGACGGCAAAGTTGGCATCGTAACCGGCGGTGGTTCGGGTCATCTACCACTCTTTCTCGGTTACGTTGGAGAAGGGATGCTGGATGGCTGCAGCGTCGGTGGCGTATTCCAGAGTCCGAGCTCCGATCAGATTTTGAAGGTCACTCGCGCTGTAGATTCCGGGAAGGGTGTGCTCTACATCTACGGAAACTATACCGGCGACATCATGAATTTTGATATGGCCGCAGAACTCGCGGAGATGGAGGGTCGAAACGTAGCCACCTACGTTGCTGCTGACGACGTGGCGAGCGCCCCTCAGGGCGAAGAGCACAAACGGCGAGGTGTCGCCGGAATCTACTTCGTATACAAGTGTGCGGGCGCGATCGCCGAAACGGGAGCCGACCTTGATGAGGTGAAGCGTGTGGCTGCCAAGGCAGGTTCATCGGTTCGCAGTATGGGAGTGGCCCTGTCACCGGTCACCGTACCGGAGGTCGGAATGCCATCTTTCACCATCCCTGACGGAGAGATGGAGATTGGAATGGGTATCCATGGTGAGCCAGGGATTCGAAGGGGTGAGCTTTTAACCGCGGATAAGATCGTTCAGGAAATGATGGAGCAAATCCTACCCGATCTCCCAATTGCGAGCGGTGATGAAGTTTCGGTTCTCATGAATGGACTTGGTTCGACCCCGAAAGAAGAACTGTACATTGCGTATCGCAAGGTTGCCGATGTGTTGAGGCACCACGGTGTCAGCGTGTTTCATGTCCTTATTGGCGAGTTTGCTACCTCCCTTGAGATGACCGGTTTCTCCATTTCCATGATGAGACTCGATGAGGAGCTCAAGGAGCTCGTGAGAGCCCCTGCCCGAACTCCCTTCTTTGAACAAGCGGGATTCTGATGACAAGCGCACATGCGTCCGAAGTCTTGCGGAGCATCCAGATCGCCATGAGGAGCGAAAGGGCGCGTCTCATCGACCTTGACGCAGCGATGGGGGATGGCGACCTGGGAATCACCATGGTAAAGGCGTTTGAGGCTGCATCTGCGGTTGCGATCGACCAACGGGGTGGGGCTGGTGCACATTTTGCAAAGGCCGGGGCTGCGATCGCGAGCGCGGCGCCGTCGACGATGGGGACGCTCATGGCAACTGGCTTTATTCGTGGCGGTAGGGCAATCGCGGACACCGACGATCAGAGCATTACGGATGTCCTTGCCGACTTCTTTCGAGCGTTCTCAGACGGTTTGATGGATAGAGGCAAGTCGAAGCCCGGTGAGAAGACGATCGTTGATGTAGTGGAACCCGTGGCCACGGCAATGAACCAACACCGCTCGCAGGAAGAGGCTATCTTCGCGGCACGTGTTGAGCAGACCCTTTCCGAGGCACTCACCGCTGTGACCAACATGGTTTCCCAACACGGCAAGGCAGCAGTCTACCGGGAGCAAACGGCTGGAAAACCTGATCCTGGCGCGGAAGCTGGTGCCATAGTAGTCAGGGCGTTTCTCAGCTCGATGGTCAGCACCAACGCGTAGTGTTCCGTCAACTCATAGCATGCGCCAACCGACCACAATCACATAGTTGAAATTCCTATCAGTCAGTCGCGCAGCCACGTCGGCGTCCTGCCTCCGCGGCTGAAGTCTTTCGAGCATGGATGCTCGAAACGCTACAGAAGAGGCGGAATGGCCCCAGGATCTTTGCTCTGGAGATCTCCGTGTTCTGCAGTGCGAGACCGATTGTCTCCAGGCTGAACAGTCATGGGGTCTCTTGGAGGTCACACCAACGTTTCCGCATGTCATTGATTGTGTCCCGACGTCATGGACGAGAGTCTTCGCCGCGATGATCGCCGCAGCCCGACTCCGGCCAGACGTGAGCGCGCCCGCATCGAGCCGACTTCACTGCGAAGAGCCCGGAGGCGATCCATCAGCACTGCCAGCGTTGCGGCGTGACGACCGCCGATGTTTTCGCCGCGCGGTCTGTCGAGTATATCGACGCCCCGGCGTTCGCCATCCGACGCGAAGAACAGATTCTCCCCATTGCCTTTGTGGTCTACACCGGGGCATCCATAGTCAGGTGTGACCAACGTGGCGCCTCCACTCGAAGACTCGTGTCAGAAATCGACGATGGCTCTAAGGGTAGGTTCCTTCGTGGGGATTGATTCGACGTCGACGGTGTTCGCGAGGCGGTGGTCCAAGATGATTGCCGCAGTGTGGTACCCAATGGTCGCCGCGATCTTGCGAACCACCTGTTCCTCTATCCCGAGCCCATGATACTTGGGCTCCACCGAAAGCTCGTGCACGACAAGCACATCATTATATATTGGCGCTTCCGCAATCGATGCGTCGATCGTCCCGTTGGTATAGACCGACCAGGCATAGTCGTACTCGTCTTGTCCGAGCGCGTCGCACACATCAACGATGTCGAACCCGTTTTCCATCGCGCGGGATCCGTGGATGTACCGGAGTTCGACTCGGCCTACGATCTCACCGGCGTCCATTGCACGGATCGGCCCTGCATAGCGGCGCACGTAGTCGTCATCGTCCTCGTAAGGGTCGGCCCCGACTCCGAGAAGTATTTGAAGTGCGACTACGAGCTCTGGAAACGGCGTCTCCTCTACCACGTCACCGAGTATGATCGAGCCCAAATCGCCCTGCAACGTCACGATCCGCCATTCTTCGCGGCCTTCTAAGCCGAGGGTCACAGGTTCGAGTCCTGTTGGGCGCGCTTCGTCGGACGACTCAGCGCTCCCGGTGATTTGATGTACTCGAACGAGTCCCGGGGTTGCCCCCAGACAGACGAGCCACATCTGTTGACATTCCGCGGCACACGCAACACCGTGACGCAATGAGATTGCCGAACGCTGCGGATGCGATCATCGACTCCGCGAAGGTCCGGGAATACCTACTTTCGCGAGAACATCCGATCGGCATGCACAAAGCGACCTTCTTCGAGGCGTTGGGCTACAAGGCAGCAGATTGGCACCGCCTCACCGAGGAGTCGCGTCACATTGTCACCACAGGTGATGCTGAGCCAAGTCGGCACAATGGATATGGTCAACTGTTCGTGGTCGATGGTAGTCTTGTTGGGCCAACTGGCAAGTCGGCACCGGTAAGAACCGTATGGATCGTTCTCGATGGCGCTCAGACTCCACGACTTGTGACAGCGTATCCAGGAGACAGAAATGAAGTTTAGGCCATTGGACAGTGTAGTTCTCAAGCACGACCACGAGGCGTACGGACTGCGAACCGGAGATCTCGGTGCAGTCGTTGAGGTCTATGAACCAGACGGACTCGAAGTAGAGTTCGTGTCGGCATCAGGACGGACCGAGGCTCTCGTAACATTGACCATAGGTGATGTCCGGTCGGTTGGTGATCATGATCTCATCTCAGTGAGAACGTTCAGCAAGCAATCTGCTTAGCGATAGCCCCTTCTGCGCGGCTAGACGACATTGATCTCGTACGCGGCCTTCCAAGCCGAGGTTCGGAGAATCGTCGGGCGATTCTTCACACAGGTCTGGAGTTCGCAAGGCGAACTCCAAGGCGAGTACTCTCGCACGTCCTGTTGGGCGCGTGGTTATCTTCTGCCGCGTAAACACTTACGTCTCTTCGACCCTCCTCACAGCACCTTTCTCCCGACTCACAATCTATTTGCAATCTATTTTTTGGTAGAGTGTCTCTATGCCGCGTCGGCAGGAGCCATTCAGCGTCGTTCGTCGCCCTGGAAGCTCCAACTGGCACTACGAGCTCGGGTCGTGGAAGATCTATAAGAGTGGCGGGAAAACGACGAAGGCCGGCGCGGTCATGCCGGGAGAACGGTCGCAACGTTTTGGGAATCGTGAACACGAACTGGCGGTGCCGCAGCTCAAGAAGCACGTCGTCGATCAGATGCTCGGCGAATAGGAGCGTCCGCTTCTGACTGCATGAAGGGCAAAATAGAATCGCTTGCAGCCGAACGGCCTCAATGTAGTATGCAGAACGCTTCCCGGCGTTCTGCCACGACCGCAGTCCGGGTTTGTGCACCTGATTCGAGCCACCGCTTGGAGATAGTTCCCACACGTGCTGGATTTTCGTCCCACGTGCTCGATCACAGAACTCGTGAAGCCGCCATCGCCCCTCACACCACCAGCCGGTACCCCATGCCCCAAACCGTTCGAATGAGTCGGGGGTCTGACGGATCGAGTTCCACCTTCTCCCGGAGTTTTCTGATGTGGACGGTCACGGTAGAAACGTCGCCGGCGGTCTCCTCGCCCCATACGCGATCGTAGAGCTCCTCGCGTGAGAAGAGCCGGCCAGGATTACGGGCAAGGAGGGAGAGGATCTCGTACTCCTTGGCGGTGAGGGTAATCTCGGCGCCGGAGCGAGACGCGGTCCGGGAGTTGGGATCGACTGTGAGGGTTCCGAGTTCGATCACGGGTTCGCTTCGGTTCGCAGAGGTTGCGGGGCCGGCAGTGAGGCGGCGGTGTCGCTCCATATGCGCCTTCACTCTGGCTACGAGTTCGCCTGGGCTGAACGGCTTTACCATGTAGTCGTCGGCTCCGAGTCCAAGTCCCCGAATCTTGTCGTAGTCATCGCGCCGGGCGGAGAGGACGAGAATGGGGACGTCGCTTGTCTTCCGTAGCTCTCGACAGATCGCAAAGCCGTCCATCCCGGGAAGCATAATGTCCAAGACGATACACGCCCATTCGTCGGCAAGGCCGCGCTCGAGTCCCTGCGATCCATCTGCAACGATTTCAGGCTCAAGTCCCTCGATCTCAAGGTAGTCCCGGACGAGTTCCGCGATGGACTGGTCGTCCTCAATAATGAGGACACGAGCGCTCATTCGGCGGCCGCCGGAAGGATGATCGCCACGGTGGTCCCGCCCGATTCAGGACAGGTGACCTCGAGAGTGCCGCCGTGGGCCTCAACGATCATGGATGCGATCGAGAGGCCGAGGCCGGACCCAATGCCTCCATCCGATTGTGTGCGCGACGCGTCCGCTCGGAACGAGGGTCGAGTGACGTCTGGTAACGTGTCAGAGGGGATACCGGGTCCGTCGTCAACGACGGAGATAAACACCTGCGTGCCGATGCGCTCGGCGCGGACCGTGGCGGTCGTGCCCGGCGGGCAGTGATGGGCGACGTTCTGCACCACGTTGGTCAGCGCCCTTGTGAGCTGAAACGGGTCTGACATGATCGTGATCGCGGCGGTGCGCGCGCTCAGGACGACTGAGATCGATGCAAATTCGGAGTCAAGGGATCGAACCAGGTCCAAGAGGAACGTCCCAAGGTCCACGCGTTCCGGCGTGAACCGAGCTTCACGGGTGTCGAGCTGACTGAACTCCCGCAGGCGTTCCACAAGGGCATCCGCGAAGGCTACGCGCTCGAGAATGGTGGTCATGTAGCGATCGCGTTGCTCGGGTGTTGAGGCGACCCCGTCGGCAAGGCCTTCGACGTACCCACGTATGGCAGCCAGAGGCGTTCGCAGGTCGTGCGAGAGGCTCGCGATCAGGAGCCGGCGGTTTGCCTCGTATCGCTCCTGCGCGTGGAGCGAAGTAAGCAGGCGTCCGCGCATATCGGCAAACGCACGGTTGACGCTCCCGAACTCGTCCTTCGATTCCCCCAGACCAGGATCGGTGAGATCGCCCTCGCCGATGCGCCGGGCTGCTGCCTCGAGCGCTCGAAGCGGGGTCAGGATGCTCCGCGAGACGAGAAAGGTGAGGGTGCCGTTCGTTGCGACGAGGACAGCGATTCCCACGATGACAAAGAGAAGAGCGCTTCCCGCTGCATCCGATGGGTTTGGACGGGTGAAATGAATCCGAACGGTGTCCCTGTTTCCGTCGGTGTTGTCGAACGACCACTCGAAGACGACGGGCGGGATGTCTCCGTCTCCGTGTGGCCATGGCGAATCCCGTCTTCGGTTCCTGCCTTCGGCCTCATCATCAGGCCATTGTTCAGGCAGCGATGGGAGATCGTTGCTCGCAGCGATCAGGTCGTCGTCAGACCATACGGAGAATGAGAGCCCGGACTCGTCCCGCAACCGATCCAAGACGCGAGCATCCCGGAGTGCATCCGGGTCTCGATCCACGAGTTCGTTCACGGTTCGCCCCAGATCACGGTATCCACTCAATCCATTTCCAAAGCTCTCGAATTCGCCAAGAAAGAGAAACCGGGCAATGCCGGTCAGGATGAGCATAAGAATGACGGGAATCACGATCATGGCGGCGTTGGAGAGGATGAGACGTTGCCGGATGGTCACGCTGGTATTGTTCCTGGAAGCGGGAAGACGGTCAAAGCGGGCATGGTGCCCGCCTCAACCTCAGCTCCTACTCTGCGAGTACCGCGCGACGTGCCCGGTACTCTTCCTCAGTGATGTCGCCTCCGGCGAACCGTCGCTCAAGGACGCTCACTCCAACACTGTGGAAGCGGCGCCAGTGCGAGCGGTGCCCGCGGATCGCGCGAGCCTTGACTCCAATCACGATGCGGCCAATGAGCGCGACGACAAAGACGGCGATCGCAATGCGTACCGCGATCATTCCTGCAAAGAACCATGTCATGATTTGTCCTCCTCGCTCTCGTCCTCACCGAACGAGGGCTCATCGCTTCGAAGCACATCACGCCGTGCACGGTACTCGGTCTCGTCGATCGTGCCCTCGGCAAACATCCGGTCGAGCGCATCAATACCGCTCTCTTCGCGGTTGTGCCCGTGATGCCAATGACGCGCAAAGGCATGCCGTCTGAAGACAAATCGGCTAATGCCAAAGAATAGGACGACCCCTATGAACAGTG
>JANQQY010000194.1 GCA_028284845.1 Spirochaetales bacterium | reverse complement strand
GCTGACCAATCCGCTCGACCCCATACCTCACAGTGCACCCGTCGCCTCAACCAGCAGCACATTGAGCCCACGACGCCCCGCAGCAATCGCCGCGGTAACCCCGGCCGGCCCGCCTCCTGCCACAACAAGATCGTAGGCGTTGTCCTGAGGAATGGAACGATGAAGCTGGTAGGTTGCGTTCATGACCAGAGTCTACCGTGCCGTTTCGGCTGCGGTAGCCGCCAAAATGGTCAACTCTAGCGCCAAAACGGCTATACTGGTCGAGTGATCCAAGGTATGCGGAAGAGAGTGCCATGAGTAGCGAATGGACTCAGGCGCTCACAGCCTTTGAGTCGACCATCGGTCTTCGTGTAACGCTTCACGATCATGGCGGCGGGCTCTGGAAGCACCTGCCCTCCGATCGCTTCTCGCACACCCACCCCATCTGTCTCGCGGTCAAGATGAGTGGTGAGGGTCACCGGTGCATGACGTTCGAGATCGATCACTACCGCCGAGACCGATCACGTTGGCCGGAGGGCCGGGTTCACAGGTGCCACGCAGGTATTGTCGAACTTGCCTACACAGTGATTCGCCACGGCGAGGCGTTTGCAACGCTATTCGCGGGCCCGGCTCGCGCAGACCCACGGAGTCTCGATCTTGCCGCACCGCTGGGGAGGGCGGCGGACCAGACCAGGAACCTGACAAGGAGGCTGCAATCGCTCGACGGAGAGGCAGGCAGGATTCTCGAGCTGCTACGGCAGCTCGGCGCGCGGCTTCTTCACCTCGCCGAACGCGAGAGCGAGTCGGCCGCGGCCCACGGTCCGGCAACGCGTAAAGCCATCATCGATCGGTTTGTGACCGAATCGGTCTCGCGCGAGAGCCCGCTCTCTCTGCTGGCAGGACGGCTCGGCGTCTCGCCCGAGCGAACCCGGCACATTGTCACTGAAGAGTTTGGGAGGCCTCTCAGATTGCTGATCAGTGAGGCACGCATGGGAGCGGCCGCTGCGATGCTCTCCGGTACGGATCTCACGATTGCCGAAATCGCGAACCGATGCGGCTATGAGAACCCGGCTGCATTCGCACGAGCCTTCCGAAGGACCAGAGGCGTGAGCCCCTCGGCCTGGAGGAGCACGCACGCCGCATAGGGAGCTACGCTCCCTGAAGCAGGAGAAACGTACTCGCGGTCCAGGTGTAGGAGAGATCCCGCAGACCCCGGCCGGTCACTGCATCAAAGTTCTCGGCAAAGCCGTTCTCGGCGCACGTCTTGCAGAACCGATCAGAGATCATCTGCGCAAGCTCAGGCTCTCCGCACGCACGGAGCCCAATAACAACAAGGTAGGTGCTAGGCGCCCACACCGGACCGCGCCAGTACCCATCGGACTCGTAGCCCTCGCTATCGACCGGCTCAGTCGCAACACCATGCTCGGTCACGAGAGACCGAATCGACTCGATCAAGCGTTCTCGCACCGCGGCATTAAGCCGTTCTCCTAGAAAGATGGGGATGGTGGGTATGAGGCTCCTCGTCTGCACCGGCACGGTCTCTCGACCGGGTACAATCCGAGCGGGTACAAAACGATCTCCGTCCCAAAGATCCATCAACCCAGCGAGGAGCGCGTCGGCCTCTCTCTTCCACAACGCGGCACCACCACCGGGATCCTCCACGTCGATGGCAAGATCTGTCGCGACGGTCGCCAGGGCATCACACTGCGCCACGAGAAGCGCGGCGAGGTCGGGGGCTATCAGTGGCACTCCGTCGTCGAACATGGTGGCGTTGTCCCAGCCGGAGTCGTTGCCATGGAGATAGTAGGGAAGCGCATCCCCCTCACGTCTTCGATGGCGAAGGAACCAGCGAGTGTGGCGGGCGAGGTGACGAAACGCCTGCTCGATCGCAGAGCGAGGTAGCTCTGCACGTGACCTTCGAAGGAGCTCAAGCAGTGTCCATCCGTGGACCGGAGGCTTGCAGAAGTTGTAGTGCCGGAACACATCGTTGAGCCCGTCCGGAATCGCGCCGTACTCGTCTTGGTGATCAAAAACGACGAACCACTGATCCCACGCAAGATCCTGATGCCCGCGCGCGAGGGCCTGAGCAATAAAGCAGTTGTCCCAGCTCCAGACCTGATCCATCCAGTTCAGGGACATGAACATCGTGGGGCGCTGGAGCTGACCACTAGGATTCACAACGCACGACCAGCAGACGTACGCCGCGCGCTCCCATGCATCACGCAGAAGAGGATCAGTCGGCGGCGTGCCAAGGCCATCGCGAAACCGCTCGAAATGGGAACGCGAGTCAGCCTGCACCTCATCGTACTCCGCTCGACTCTCTGGCCGTACCCAGGTGGACCAATACTCGTCTATCGCGACTTCCCAGATGCCGTCAGAATCGGGGAGAAGATCAACCGTTGTCTCCCCGGCAGAGACGCCCTCCCACTCGGTAGTCAGTCGAAGGCTCCCTGCCAAGGAGTGAACCTGATACCGGCGGGTTGCTTCCCTGGCGTTTACCGTCACCAGATCGGGAGCCTCAGAGTAGGTAACGACACCCTGACCTGTAGGAACCTGCAGGCGAACTCCCATGCCCCTTCCTTGAAGTCGCAGGTTCCCGGACGCATCGAAGCAGATCCGAACCTCTCCCTTCCGTCGCGCGCCGGGTGACGGTCGCAAGGTCAACTCCGCCGGCACGGCTGCCGACTCGAGCTCATAGCTCTCTCCGCCGTCAAGACCGCGGACGAGGAAGAGCTCCCGCCGGATCACAGCACGCGCATGGTGGCTCCGAACGTAGAGGCCGGAACCAAGAGGCGGATCAAACAGATCACCCTCGTGCTCCCACCCCACTGCAAGGTAGGAACCATATCTACTAAACGGTTCGCGTGTGAGGTCGAGATCCATCTACACCGCCAATGTGGTTGGCCAATCGATCCGAACACCCCGTGCCTCGAGGCGCTTCTGGAAGTCGTCAAGAAGCTCAGAGGAGTCGTGCACGGCGGCCGGCTCAACTCCTCGGTCGAGGCAGAACGCGGCAAGGGCACCCGCCGCTTCCCCAATGTTCCACTCCACAGGATGGAGACGGTAGCAGCCATTCGAGATGTGGGTAGTTCCAATGTTCTTGCATGCCGGGATCAGGTTCCGCGTACGAATGGGAATCATGGAGCCGAGCGGAATATAAAAGGGAAGGGTTGAACAGTCGATGTAGTTGTCGCCCCCGGTCGAGATGTGGAGATCAATCCGGTAGTGCCCAATACCCACGCTGTCCGCGAAGTGTTCGCCTCGCTTGCCAATGAGCTCAACCGGGTCGGGTGTTTGGGGCATCCGAAGAATGCCGTGGCGCATCTCAGTCCCAACGTGCGCCTCGGTCACGGTGAAACGGGCACGTATCCTTCGTGACTCCCGGACGTAGGGGTACTGCGCGAGTCCGTCATTCGTGCCGACCGCATCACCCTGCGGGTAGAGCCCCGGATAGCCGACGCTGCCCGTTGTGTAGTTGGGGGCCTCTGTCTGAAGCCAGTAGAGAACCGCAAGCGACTGCTCTCGCGACTCGACCAGGGCACGCTCCCTTTCAGCGGGATCATCGCTCATCAGATCGGCTTCGATGTAGTCATTCATCGGCCAGTTGACGAGCGTCGACTCGTGCGGCTGGTGGTCGTGGTCCCAGTGCTTCGCGCCAACGATCTGGCGGTAGGCAAAGTAGGCGTTTCCGGTCCGCCCGGCCGCCTCGTCGTACTCCCCGGGGAAGAGCATGTTTTCACGAGGGGCCAAGGTATACGGGTAGCAGTCTCTCCACGAGAGGAGCTTGCCGGTCCAGGCGGGGCTGACATTGGGCACGTAATCACGCCATCGTTCATAACCCGCAGGCCGATCGATCGTGTGATTCGCACCAGGACTCGGATCGTACCCAAGCGCGAAGACCCAGGTGATCGCCTGGACATTTCCCGGATCTGAGACCTTGGCCGCACGAGCCTCACCTGTCTCCGACTGGGCCTCGGCACCCACGACGAACTCCGTACCGGTGAGGGGGAGCAGATCTCCCAGCTCGGTAGCATCCAGAACGAAGGGCGCGTGGACTGTAAAGCCCTCCGCTCCCCGGAGCGCCCTGAAGCTGACGCTTCGCACGGCGTCGGCCTGGACGTCGCTCGCCTCGGGCTCGACATACCGGAAGATCTTCAGGAGCCCCGACGACTCATATGGTGCCAGCATCTGGCGAAGTACTGCGTGCGCGACTTTTGGTTCGTGACAAATTCGAGAGACGAATCCTGTCCCCGGGTTGAGATGAGGATTCGAGCGTGCTGCGGCGTTTAGCGGGTAGTGATCTACATAGTAGCTGCGAACGGCATTTCGAAACTGCTGGTAGGTGACGGTGCCGCCGTGCATCTCGATCCAGCGGTTCTCATCCGGCGGCACGGCCTGACTCGTCAGCTGCCCACCAATCCACTCGCAAGGCTCGGTCATGATGACCGATCGCCCCTCTCGACACGCGGCAATCGCGGCGGCACAACCACCGGTGCCCGCGCCAACGATCAAGACGTCACAGTTTAGTTCACTCTGCATCCGGTCTCCTTAGGGACGGCAGTGTAGTGACGCAGCTGCCGAACCGCAAGGCGGAGTCAGGCGGGCTAGTGATCCCGAATGCCGCTCTGCCGTTCAAACTCCTCCGCAATCAGGTCGAGCGTTTCGAGGGTTACGGGAGGACGTGCCTCAAACCGGAGCATCAGGCCGCCTTCGGGCTCTGCGAGCACACCGATGCACTCAGCGATCCACTCTCGAATCTGGCTGTGCGATCCAAAGACCGAAAGGTCCTGCCGATCAATGTCCAGATCGAATGCGACTCTCCCCGCTCCCGCGTCTCGAAGCTCGCGAATCCCATTCACCCGATCCTGGACGTTGAGAATGTTCACGCCGCACTCGACAAGGTCGTCCAGGATGCTGAGGATCCAACCGTCGGAATGCATGTGAATGAGAACCCCTTGTTCGGCGGCCGGTCTCATGAGTCGCTGGTATGAAGGCTTCACGAAGGTTCGGAACATCGACGGCGAGATGAGTGTATTCGTTTGGCTCCCAAGATCCTCCGGATACCCGATCCGCTCCGGCTTGCACGCCAGGTAACGCTCAACGATGGAGAGGTTGAATCTCTCGACGGCGTCGATCAGCCGGCGAAGCCTGGGATCATCTTCAGCCATGGCAACAGCGAGCGTCGTGAAGCCGCAAATGTACTCGAGTGTGAGAAGTGTGTGACCGTGTCGTAACGACGCACCTGCACCAAAGAAACCGCCGTCGCTCAGGTGCCGTGCGATTCTGCCCTCCACAGCATCCCAATCGCAGGCATACCAGCCGTTGTGGATCGCGGGATCGGGAACGGAGCTCAGATAGTCATCAATCCCATCGAGGGACTCGAGAGGGTGATGGACAGCCACACCGGTCATCCCATCTTCTGTCGTCTGCCAATGGACTCCCCAACTGTCGACGTGAACGATGTCCGAACGCTCCCATGGCTCAAGTTTCGAACGATCAACGGAGAAGTCATCACGCGTCGCACCCGGGAAGACGAATGGATGGCGCGAAACAAGCTCCCAGACGGCATCCTGGCCATACTCAAATACGAGTTGCGGTGGGATACCGATGATGATGGGGATCCACGCGGGGTGAGCGCGCTTCACCATGCGAATCCAATTCTCGCTGTTCGTCATGATGCTTTTGGAATCCTCGTCTCGCAGAAAGCGACCTCACCAGAGCGCCGGCGCCGCTCAACCTCAATAATCTCCTTCCAAACCGCAAGGAGATTGGGTTTTGGGTCCGGCAGGAAGGGCTTCATCGCCTCATGCAGCTCCGCGAGACGGAAGAAGGGCACGGCGGCGTAGGTGTGATGTTCAATGTGATAATTCATGTTCCAGTAAAGAAATCTGAGGAGCGGTCCGGCGTAGAACGTGCGACTGCAGATGCGCCAATCCGGGACGTTGGCGCGGAGGCCGGCATGCTGAGTTGTGTTCACCGGCCAGTGCAGCCAGTCCCCGTAGAACCGACCAAAGGTGATAAGAACGGGAAGCAGCCAGATACCAGACCACACCGCAACACCGGCGATCGCGAGGTGCCCCACAAGAAGAATCCCGGCCCACCGAATGAGCATCTTCCCCTCGCTCGCATCCGGATTGGGAAAGCACGTTTGCTGCCACTCCCCATGTATCCGTCCCGTTGAGTACCGAATGATCTTGAGCACCTGTTGGATCGCTGCAATTGGATTGATAAAGGCGATGCGCAGGTAGCCGATGAGCGTGTAGCGCTTTGGCGGGATGACCTCGCCGTCGCAGAGCGAATGGAGAGTACAGGCGTGATGGCGCCTATGACTCTCCTTGAAGAAGACCGCGTTCTGAAGACTGAGAAAGGCGAAGATAAAAAGAAAGAGCCTGTTGAGCCAGCGCGACCGGAAGACCGTGCCGTGAGTCAATTCGTGAAAGGCGGATCCGGAGAAGCAGTAGAAGGTGCCGTGCACAAAGAGGGCGAACACCATCCACCCGTAGAGACCGGCTCGCCAGAGGAGGATGGCGACAATTGAGGTGGAGGCCCACAGGGAGAGAATTCCGATGGAATGCACAAGGCCACGAATGTCTGAGCGCCTGGCGAGCTCCTTGATCCGGGCTGTATCGATCTCCGGTCGCCACCATTTGATGGCGAGATCTTTTGGATCGTTCATTCGGAACGTATACTTTCATCCGGAGAGTTTGACGTTCGAATGCCGACATCATCGAATCGCGAACATCACCAACGAACCACGGTGAGCGGTACAGGAACCGATTTGGGTTTCCTCAGATTGGTCGGACGAACAGAGAGCTCACATGCGCGGTTCCCGTTAGGCGAGCACGACCACGACTCCGCCTTTGAAGTGTGCTACCTCAAGCGAGGCTCTCAGACATTCGCCGTGGGCGGCAAAAAATACGTCATTCGGGGCGGCGAGTTCTTCATGACCTATCCCCGCGAACGTCACAGCTCCGGCGGTGAACCGCTGGAGAAGAGCGCTCTCTATTGGGTGATCATCGACCCAAAGGCGACAGACGGCCTCGCGTCCGCGGGGCACGGAGCACTCGATCTCATCACACCTCTCCTTGAGTCGATGCGAAACGGACAGGTTCGAACCGCCGTCTCGATAGCCCATCCCGAGGTCGACTTCAACGCGATCTTCGCCTCATGGGACGATCCGCCCCAGATGAGGACTCCACGAGTCGTTCGATCGCTCTTGGCCATTCTTCTCGCGTTCATTGACTCGTCGCAAAAGGAAGGGCCGAACAGAGTGAGTGACGAGGTTCGCGCTGTAGTGGATGCTGTAGAGAGCAGTCCGGGCGAACGGTGGGCAATGTTTGAGCTTGCCGAGATTGCCGGTCTCTCTGTCTCACACCTCCGTCATCGATTCGAGATTGAGATGGGAATGCCGCCAACCGAGTTCGCCAACCGCGCCCGCATCGATGAGGCGAAACCGATGCTCGCGTCCGGTCAGAGCATCACGGACATTGCACACGACCTTGGCTTCCCATCTTCCCAATACTTTGCAACGGTGTTTAAGAAGTTCACCGGCCAGACGCCGTCGGAGTACACGTCAGATCATTTAAAGACGGGTCAGTAGTCGGTTAGCGCGGAGGCGTCAACGCCGGGGAGCGTTTCGAGCTTCCAGATGTCAACCTCCACGTCGTTTGACTGGTCGGGCCCCGGGGTGGTTCTGCCACGTGCGACGATGTGCTCGAGCGCCTTGATCATGGAGCTTACACGGTCGCGATGAGAAGACTCCAGGTTATTGGTTTCCGCAGGATCTTCCTGCATATCATAGAGTTGCACGATCGGGAGACCTGCTTCGAGAGCGGCCTCATCGGTCTGCGACCAGAGACCCCCGGACCCGGGAGAGAGAACCAACTTCCAGCGTTGATCCCTGATCGCAAACTTACCGTGAATGGAGTGATGCACAACGAACTCCCGGTCGTTCTGATGCTCGTCCCCCTGTGATCGCAGGAGCGGCACCAGACTCACGCTGTCTTCGCCGGCATCCGGAGGCAGACTCACGTCAAGAATCTCTGCGCAGGTCGCCATAAGGTCCGAGAGACAGACCAGATCATCCGAAGTGGTGGCAGGTTCCACAACGCTGGGCCACCGAATCAAGAGCGGAATCCGATGTCCGCCGTCCCACGCGTCGCCCTTGTACCCACGGAATCCCCCGCTCGGGAAGTGCCCCTGAGACTCCAACTGATCCGCTCCAACGTAACGAGCAAAACCGTTGTCGCTGGTGAAGATCACAATCGTGTCGTTCTCCAGTCCGTATCGCTCTAGCGAGTGAAGCACCGCCCCGACGGTCGCATCGGTCTCCATGACAAAGTCGGCATAGGGGCTGTCGAGACCACTCGCCCCGCGCCAAGCGGCGTTCGGCGATATTGGTGTGTGAGGCGAGGTCAGTGGCATGTAGAGGAAGAAAGGTTGGTTCTTTTTTGCGCAGCCGGCGAGGAACGCGTCGGCCTTCTCCGCCCACGTTGGGAGGAGCTGCTCAAAGTGCCAGTACTTCACCGCCGGACCAGGGGTGCTTGCTTGATTGTGGTTGAAGAGCCGCGGTGGCAAGTACTCCGTCGGAATGTCGGTGAGGGTATCGTTCTCGATAAATGCGTAGGGCGGCCAATTCGGAACGTCGACCCCGTAATACCAGTCGAATCCCCGCGTCGTCGGACCACCGGTAGTGGGGCGCGAGAAGAGTGCATCCCAGAGGTCTCGTATCTCCTGCGTAACCGGAGGATTCGCTGGGGCTTCGCGCCCGTTGAATCGATCTCCGGCAGGCAAGACCTCAGGGACAACATCGAAGTCCCACCCCATTCCCAGATGCCACTTGCCAATGCAGCCGGTGCGATACCCCTTTTGCTGGAAGAGCGAACCAACGGTCAGCCGCTCTCTGTCGATCAGCGGGTCTTCATAGTGCTGCACGATCCCGCGTTGAAGCCGGGTTCGCCAGTTGTAGCGCCCGGTGAGGATCGAGTAGCGGGACGGCGAGCATACCGCACTGGTCGAATGAGCGTCGGTGAAGATGCGGCCTTCGGCAGCGATCCTGTCAATATGAGGCGTAGGTATTCGCCCGTTCGGGTTGAGGCAGGAGAGATCGCCGTACCCAAGATCGTCGGCAAGAATGTAGAGGACGTTGGGGGTGCGCGGCATATGTCATTGTGCAATGCACGCTCCTTTACCGCAAGCTTGGAGCCTTCTGGACCTTCATCAGATTCATTCTGGACATGCATAGGACAACAGCAGGTATCTCTGATCGCCCTCGCAATTGCTGCGCGCGGAGCCGGAACGGATAATGTCGCATGATCACTGAAGCCGGTGTTGAACCCATGTCTCGAGAGGATGTCATCGCTGCCGTCGAAGGGCACGGCCCAACTCGCATCCCGCTCGTACGAGCCAAATGGTGGGGCGAGGGCCTTCATGACCAATACGGCTCCAAACTCGGGCGGTTTGACCGCATCCCGGAAGACGTTGAGCACCTGTGGATACCAAACCCCGTCGACGCCGAGAAGATGGATCTGAGCTGGGATTGGAAGGGTGAGAGCAGGGAGGCGACCGCCCACGACGCGAGAACCGTCATCAAGGAATGGGGCCAGCTCGACGAGTTTATTGAGAAGCTGCCGGATCCCACGACCGACCCAGACTGGTCCTCGCTCGAAGATCAAGTAGCATTGGCGAAGCGGGAGGACCGATATCTCCTCTGGGGGTTCTGGAACCTCTTCTTTGAGCGACCGTGGATGATCCGTGGAATGGAACACCTCATGGTGGACTACTACGAGTCACCCGATCAGATCGCCCGGCTCCACGAAGCAATGGCACACCAGTACGTCCGCTATATTGAGGAGGCCGCTCGCCGATTTGACCCCGATGGCTTCTGGACGAGCGACGACCTGGGTCATCAGACCGGTCCCATGATGAGTCCGTCGATCTTCCATGAGTTGATCTATCCCTACTACTGCGTCGTAGGAGAGGCGGTCCGCGCCGCCGGGATGCACTTCTGGCTGCACAGCTGCGGCGACAATACGCTCCTCCTTCCAGACTTGATCGACGCTGGTGTTGAAGTCTTCCATCCGGTGCAGAAGCACACGATGAACGAGGCTGCGGTCGCTGAGGAGTTCGGGGACAAGATCACCTTCCTGGCAGGCATCGATGTTCAGCATACGCTTCAGGAGATGGACGCGGAGGGGGTTCGACGCGAGGTCCGATTCCTGATCGACACCTTCGACCGGCCGAACGGTCGGATGGCTATCGCGGCGGGAAACGGGATCGTGGCCGGGACGCCGCTTGAAAACATCGAAGCGTTCCTTGATGAGGCGATCGCCTACGGGAGAGAGCACCGAAGACGTTACACCTAGCAGCGCCGAAGATTCTCTCTTTCGGTACCTTAACCGCGTGAAACGTGAAATGGGATTTCTGGGCCTGTTCTCCGTCGCCGCGGGCGCGATGATCAGCTCCGGCGTGTTCGTGCTTCCGGGTGTGGTCTTCTCGCAAGTAGGTCCTGGGCTCTGGCTCAGTTACGTGATTGCCGGTGCCGTGGCACTACTCGGCATACTCGCGGTCATTGAGTTGACAACGGCGATGCCGCGCGCCGGCGGAAACTACTTCTATGTCACCCGATCACTCGGTCCCTTGATGGGCACGATGACCGGAGTCATCAGCTGGTTCGCAGTCACCCTCAAGAGCGCGTTCGCGGTGTACGGCCTTTCGGCCTTTATTGGCGCGTGGCTTGGGCTGCCCTACTATCCCATCGCGATTGGAGTGGTGATCATCTTCGCGGCGATCAACGTCCTTGGCACTGATGTGGCGAGTCGCATCGAGACCGCTCTGGTGGTCATTCTCCTTGGGATCATCGTGGCCATCGTCGTCTTTG
>JANQQY010000178.1 GCA_028284845.1 Spirochaetales bacterium | reverse complement strand
CGACCGCTTGAGTGGAACGCGCCCCTCGAACGCGACCACGAACTCAACCGTACCAAGGTCACCACTGACGGTCGCCCGGCACGGACGCTTGTCACGCAGCTCGTTGTCGCGAGGGATCGATCGTGCACGCTCGTAAGATTTGAACTGATTACCGGGCGAACACATCAGATTCGAGCGCACGCTGCGGATGCCGGACACCCGTTGGCAGGAGATCACAAGTACGGCGCGAAGGGACCCGGTCCCTACCTCCTGCACGCCTGGACGCTATCCACGAACGCCGGACTTGGGTTTGACCGGCTGGTCGCCCCGCCGCCGGAGGAGTTCATCCGCCTCGCCTCTCGAATGATCGGCCAAGAGATTTCCGACGCGCTTTCGCACCCACCGGATGGCACGACCGAATAGGGTATATTCGGCGTATGGCGAAACTGCTCGAGCGCATTCTCTTCCGTCTTCGCGGCGTGAAGGTCTATGCGCTCGTCGGCAAGAGCGGAACCGGCAAGAGCTTCCGCGCGCAGCTCCTCATTGAGAAGTATGGGATTGATCTCATGGTCGACGATGGTCTTCTCATAAAAGACCGACGGATCATTGCGGGCCACTCGGCCAAGCGCGAGAAGAACTATCTCGCTGCGGTTCGAGTTGCCCTCTTCAACGAGAGATCACACCGGCACGAGGTCCTTCGTGAACTCGAATCGCTCAAGTTCAAAAAGGTTCTCATCCTGGGAACCAGCGAACGCATGGTGATCAAGATCGCCCAGGTCCTTCGCCTACCGCAGATCCACAAGATGGTGAAGATCGAGGACATCGCGACCGCTGAAGAGATCAACACGGCGATGCACTACCGGAACACGCAGGGTCGACACGTCATTCCGGTGCCGTCTGTCGAGCTCAAGCGTTCCTACCGCGGAATCATGTCGGACTCACTGCGACTCTTCTTCAAGCGAGGTCTTGGGATCGGCCGACGCGCTCGTGTCGTGGAGAAGACAGTCGTCCGCCCGGAGTTCAGCCGAAAAGGTGAGGTCAGCATCTCAAAGGCGGCGCTGACGCAGATGATCATGCATTGCATCTCAGAGCAGGGCACGGGAGTGCGGATTTCACGTATATCGATAGCCAAAGACCGGGACGGCTACCACATCGACATCTATCTCGATGTTCCCTTCGGTGTGCAACTCGCCGGCAGTGTCCACGAACTCCAGCGCTACATCGTCGCACAGGTGGAGCGCTACACGGGCATCATCATCGATGAGTTGAATATCACGATCGACACGGTCAACATGGAGCCGGACCCGAGTGAATGACGCTTCGTGATCGCCATGAACCGTGCCGCACTCGGAAAAAAGTTTGACAGCAAAAACGGCCAGCCACTACTATTCGATGCAGGAGGCTCCCGGATGCGGAAGATTGCCTTTTTTATTCTCTTGGCAGTAGTTGCGATGTCGGCTTCGGCCCAGACGTCGACCTTTGCCGAGTACTCGACTGAACACTATCGAGTTCTCTCCGAGATTGGAGAGGATCATGCTCGAGAGACTGCCGAGAAGCTAGAGGCCCTGCTCCAGCTCTACGTCGATTTCTTCCACTTCGACGTTGAGGAGCTCCCCGTACGCCTTCGAGCGCGTTTCTTCACGAGCCAGGATCGATACGACACCTATCTTCAGCGCGTGATCGATACGACGCGAGATGATTTTGTCTACCTCCACTACACCGACCTCGCGAAGAGTGAACTCGTCGGATTCCAGCAGGACCCGGAGGAGTTCGACATCTCGCTGAAGCACCAGGGCTTTATTCAGTTCCTACGAGCATTCGTGCCGAACCCTCCGCTCTGGATGCGTGAAGGGTTCGCCGTCTACTTCGAAGAGGTCGAGTTCGACAGCGAGCTGGGAATCGCGGTCTACCGCGAAAATCTCTCGTGGCTCGAGACCCTCCAGTCAATCGTAGATGGAAGCGCCGGTGTGCAGCCGATCGTTCTGAGCGAGATGCTCCGGATGAATGTAGAAGAGGCCCGCGCCACGATCGACGTCTTCTATCCGCAGGCATGGGGCATGGTGAGCTTCCTGTTGAACAGTCCCAACCGCGACCACAACCGCATTCTCTGGGACTCGATCAGCGCCCTGGAACCGGATGCGTCGCTTTCTGAGAACTCAGACACGATCTACGACGAGGCATTCCGGTGGTTTGAGGAGCAGCTTCTGATCGACGCCTTTGTGAGCTACGTGGGCGAACGACGGAGCTTCAGAACGCTGGTTCAGGACGGGATCGAGCAGTACGCAGAAACCGATCTTCCGAGCGCAGAGGCTTCCTTCGTCACGGCCCTGAAGCTTCGTGAGGACAACTTCATCCCCTACTACTACATGGGACTCATCAACTACGACCGACAGAACTACAGCCTTGCCGACTTCTACTACAAGGAAGCGCTCGCTCTGGGCTCCGAGGAGGCGCTCACGAAGTATGCGCTGGGAGTCAACGCCTACGCGGACAACCGTTTTGATGACGCTGTCGCCTACCTTGAAGAGACCATCGAGCTCTCACCGGGAGAGTACGAGGACAAAGCGGGCCAGCTGCTGGAGCGAATCCAGGGTTAGTTTGAGGAGGCCGATTGGCCGGATGATGATGATCGAGGGCGTCGACGTGGTCGACGCCTTCGTCGTTTCTGGGGCAAACGGGATGGTTCGTTGCTCTCATCTTCCCGCGGCCGCTCTGAAGGCGCAACCGTCTCGAGCTTACCCACCTTGCGATAGGTCTTGCGCCGCCTGATCAGATAGACGAGTGCCATCTCAATGTCCTTGTTCGCCGGAACCAGGGGGCGAATAAGCTGCTTCATCTCTGCAAATGCATCAGGGAAAGGAATCCGTTCGTGCCGACCGGAATCCGATCGAAGGAAGAGATAGTCGGCGCAGAGATGCGCGATACCTCGCGATCTCCGATCCTCGTCGCCCTCCTTCACCTCGCGATCGAGTTCGGCAAGTCGGCTGAGCATTAAGGCGCGAATCTCGGCATCGCTGGAGACGACGCGGTGAATACGGGGCAGCATGTACTGAAACAGGTTGTACATCATGCAGGTCTCGAAGATCGGAGCGGCGAATCCTGAAAGCAGGATCTTGAACACTTCCTCTGTCATGCGAGAAGGCGATATGGACGCCAGAAGATCGCTCGATCGTCGTAACTGTCGCTTTAACCGACGGACGAGGCCAAAGCCGGTCGTCGTGCTGTACTTGATGGCACGAACCATCCGGACCGGATCCTCCTCAAAGATCCTCTCGAGAGGGATGACGTTGCGCACCTTTTTGTCTCTGATATCCTTCACGCCGCCCACGTAGTCGACAATTCGCCGGTCCGAGGGGTTGTAGTAGAGCGCATTGAGAGAGAAGTCCCGCCGAAATACGTCTTCCTCGAGATCCCCATACTCGTTCTGGAATCCCGCCGAGTTCTCGCTCCGGAAGGTGGAAACCTCGATGTTCTTGGAGCCAAAGAAGACATGCACCAGTCGAAAGCGCTTTCCAATCACTCTCGAGTTTCGAAAGAGCCGCCGGATTCGGTTGGGCTGAGCGTCGGTCGCGATGTCAAAGTCCTTGGGCTTGTTCCCAACCAAAAGATCCCGAACCGCACCGCCCACAATAAACGCATGGTGGCCTGAACTCTGAAGCCGCGTTGTTATGCGAATAGCGTCCGGATCGATGTCGTCATTGGAGATTGAGTGTTCTTCTGAAGTGTAGATGACCGCCTGCCGCTTGGTACGGCCCCGGTGATCCTTAGCATATCGAACGAGCAAGTAGACCCCTGAGGTTGCCTATCAAGTAGCAAATGCGGCGAGGCCGGTCAAGGGAGCCCATTGTGATTGTCCGTCGTGCGGAGCGTGGGTACCTTGCGCCTGGAGGCAACATGCGACGTGTCCTGCTAATCATGGGAGTCATCGGAGTGGCGGCTGCGGTATCGGCCCAGGAAGCCTGGACCCGATGGGAGGCCCACGACCCCTCGAGCACTACGGTGATAGACCACTCTGCCTGGACCGAGTTGCTGGGAAGATACCTGGACACAAGCGACGCAGACGGTGTCTACCGGTTCGATTATGCAGGCGTCACAGCCGCCGACCGAGCTCTTCTGCAGGAATACCTCTCAATGCTCGAGTCGGTTCCGGTGAGCTTGTTAAACAAGGACGAGCAGTACGCCTACTGGTTTAACGTCTACAACGCTTTCACCGTGGAAGTGATCCTTGACCACTATCCCGTTGATTCCATTAGGGATATCAACATCTCAGGATTATTCGCGCGTGGGCCCTGGGGTGCCGAGCTCATCGAGATCGAGGGAGAGAACCTCACGCTCGACGACGTTGAGCACCGCATACTCAGACCCATCTGGAACGACCCTCGCATTCATTATGGCGTGAATTGCGCGAGCATCGGCTGTCCCAACCTCCAGCCGGTCGCTTTCACGAGCGAGAATGTCGATCGGCTTCTGACTGAAGGAGCCATTGAGTACGTCAATCATCCGCGCGGTGCCATGGTGAACGGCAACCGCATCACCGTCTCAAGCATCTACAACTGGTTCCAGGAGGACTTTGACGACAACCAGGCGGGAGTCATCGCCCACCTGCTCGAGTACGCGGAACCGGCACTCGCCGCAGATCTCCGTGGGTTCCGCGGACGACTCCGATACGACTACGACTGGGCGATCAACGAACCCTGAGCCTACGCCTCACTTGAAGGGGCGTTGCTCTGATCGTCGGCGGCCTCGTCAAGATCGATTCGGCTGCCAAGAGCCTTTCGGGCCATGCGCGTCACGAAGAGCGTAACCACAACAGTCGCGACAAAGCCGACACCAAGAAGAATCCACTCGCCGGTGGTCCGTGCGCGGGCCTCGCCGGCGCCGATGGTGGCCAAGTCGCCGGCAAGCGTTCCAATGTAGACGTACATGACGGTGCCGGGCATCATCCCAATCCAGCTCGCAAAGAAGTAGTCGCGAAGCGAGACATTTGTGAGGCCGTACGCGTAGTTCAGCGCGTTAAATGGAAAGACCGGGCTCAACCGGGTCAAGCCAACGATCTTCCAACCCTCTTTTCCAACCGCCTCGTCGATCGCCGCGAAACGGGCATTGCCCTCAATACGAGCCGCGACGGAATCGCGCGCGATGTACCGGCCGGCGAGAAACGCCGCAGTTGCGCCCAATGTCGAAGCGATTGAGACGTAGATAGAGCCGTACAGGACGCCGTAGACCGCCCCGGCGCCGAGCGTCAGGATCGATCCTGGGATCGCCAGGACGGTGAGGACTATGTAGAGACCGATGTAGACGAGAACACCCACGGCACCTATGCCGCGAATCCACTCCATCGCCTGCAGCAGATAGACGTTCGCGTCAAAAATGACTGCGAGCACGATGATCGCAACGATCACTACCGCCAGGATGATGATTGGCGCGAGAGACTTCTTCTCAGCCATGGAACCTCCTACTTGTAGCCTTCGCCGCCGTCGCCACGGTAGCGGAAGAGTGTCCTGAGGACGCCACGGACTCGATCGTTGAAGAGCTTGGGCGCCATGTATCCGGAGATCGCCTTACCGGTAATCTCTGAAAGCGTTGGATACGGAAACATCGTCCGGAGCTGCCGCAACTTCCAGCCACCCCGAACAGCATAGAGTGAAGGACCAATGAGTTCCCCAGCGTGGATCCCAACGATCTGAACCCCAAGGACGCGATCCTTCTTGTCGAGAATCATCTTGATCTGACCCTCGACCTCACCCTCCGCTTGCGCGCGATCGACACTCGAAATCGGCTTGACGGCGGTGTGATAGGCAATACCCGCCTCCTTCGCGCGCATCTCATTGTATCCGATCGAAGCGAGCTCGGGTTCGGTGTAGGTCACCCAGGGAACGTGCTGATAGTTCATCGAGCCGCCGGCGTGCAAGGCTACTCGCCGAACCGCAACGCTGCCCTCGGCGCCGGCGACATGCGTGAAGAGGTAGCGGCCGTTGATATCGCCCACGGCGTAGATGTGCTTCTGGCTCGACTGGAGCTTGGAATTCACCGTGACGAAGCTTCGGTCTACCGCAACTCCCGCGGCCGGAAGATTGAGGTCGCCGGAATTGCCCTGTCGGCCCACGGCCATGAGGATCTCATCGGCCTCAAGGACCTCCTCCGGATTACCTTCCAGATAGATCTTCTTGACCGCCCCGACCTTCTCTACGCGCGCGATCTTCGCTCCCAGGCGGAGCTCGACGCCTTCGCTCGTGATCTGCGTGCGGACTACCTCCGCCATATCTGCATCTTCGCGCGGCATGATCTGCGGCGCGATATCCACGATCGTCACCTTGGAACCAAGTCGCGTGAAGGCCTGGCTCAACTCGATCCCAATGGGTCCGGCACCAATGGTCACCAGTCGCTTGGGGAGGCTTGGGAGCGAGAAGGCGTCGACATTGGTGATATAGCCGGCCTCTTCGATCCCGGGAAACGGTATCGCCCGAGGACTACTCCCGGTCGCAAGGATGATCTTCGGCGCCGAGAGAGTCTGGTCGCCGTTGAATCTCATCTCATGAGGAGAGGTGAATTCGGCCTGTCCAAGGAACACCTCGGCGCCGAGCTTCGTGAATCGCTCGGGAGAGTCGTGCTTCTCAATCTCAGCGATGACGCCGGCGATTCGGGCGTTGACCTTGGCCATGTCGACCGCACCGGGGTCCATGTCACTGAGGCCAAAATGGCTCCCGGTCTTCGCCTGATGGAAGACGGTCGCCGTCTTGATGAGTGTTTTTGATGGGACACAACCGTAGTGAAGACAATCGCCGCCAAGGCGCTCCTTGTCGATCAGGGCGGTCTTCATACCAAGCTGGGCACATCCGACAGCGGCCGTCAGCCCGCCGGATCCGCCACCGACGATGATCACGTCGTGCGTGTGTTTTGCCATCTGGACTCCTCCTGGCCAATATGAGCGCGAGGCTTGAGATCCGTCAACGTTTTCGGCAGAGAGCTGGGTTTGTACTTTAAGAGAACAATATGGACGTTCGACGCCGGATGCGTCAGGGACTCTTCGTACTTGGCTTCCTCTTCACCGTTGCTGCGACTGCTCTCAGCCAGAATACGCTGGTGGTAGACGCCGTTGTCGGTTTTGGGGGTGTCTTTCGACCGGGTTCCTGGACACCCGTACATATCACGACGCAGAATCTCGGCCAGGAGATCATGGGCGAGATCGAGCTGGCGGTCACGCGTGGCGATCGACTCGGCGAGAACCGCAACGAGGTCGAGTTTCGTCGCGCGATTGAGCTCACCTCGGGCGCGAGCAAGTCGTTCTCCTTCGTGGTCCCGCTCGACACCACGGTCTTCCCGCTGCGCATAACCATCTCCCACGGAGAAGAGCTCGTTCACGAGGAAGAGTATGATCTTCGCGGACGCGGCGTGCCTGGAAGACTCGTTGCGGTCCTCGCTCGACGCCCGAATCTCGACTTCCTGCTTCCGCTGTTCAACACCCAGGAGGATCGGGCCCTTGATGTCGTCTATCCGCTGCCTGGCTACCTGCCTGAGAGCTGGCACGGCTACGGCGGCGTTGATACGGTCGTTCTGCACGACGCTCGCATCCAGGACCTCAACGCTCTCCAGGTGCAGGCGCTGCGCGACTGGGTTGGATCAGGGGGCAGAATGGTGGTCTCCGGCGGGGCGCACTTCGGCCCAGCCGACGCTGCCGCCCTTCGTCCGATCGTCGATATCGACGCTCAGGCGGCGGTCACGGCCCGCGTGAGCGAGGCGGGGTTTCTCGAGGCGGGCCTGCCGCTTTCCCCAGACGAGCGCGACGCCATCGTCGTAGCGACGCCCTTCGCGGCCGGTGACCTTGAGATCGAGCGACGGGATGTTGGCCGAGGAGATGTGGTTCTTCTTCCCATCGACTATGCCAATCTCGCTGCCGTGGCGCCGCTCACGAGCGTAGGGCTCTGGAACGCGCTCATGGGGAGACAGGCGTCGCTCGAATCGATCGCAACGAGCAGCCGCAGACGTGTCTTCGAAACCGATATCATCGCCAATCAACTCGGCTTGCCCCTCTACCCGTTCCCGTCACGTCTGCTCCTGCTTGGCCTCATCGTCAGCTACGCGGTGGGCATCTCCGCGCTCCTGGTCTGGATCAATCAAGCAAAACAGAAGAGACGTGCGCTTCTTGGTGTATCGGCGATAGCCGGACTGGTGCTCCTCGTCGGTGCAACGGGGCATCTCGCCCTGACGCGAAACCTCCAACCCGTTGAGGCACTGGAGCTTTCGATCGAGCAGGCAGAGGTCCCGGCGCATGGAGGTTTCGCAGTGGTGTTCAGAGACACCGCGCTCTTCAGCCGGCACGAGAAGAGCTACGAGGTACGCTTCGGCGGCACTCCGGTC
>JANQQY010000174.1 GCA_028284845.1 Spirochaetales bacterium | reverse complement strand
GTTGTCTGCTTCTTTCAGTCGGCGGAGAAGTTTGAAGCGCGGTTCGCAAGCTTCGGATTTAATGACATCGCCACCCTTGATGAGGGGAACATGTGGCCCACCGCGTTTGCGATCGTGAAGATGACCACAAAGGAGAAAGAGCGCCTGACGGATCTCGTGAAGCGAGCCGTTTCAAAGATCACGTAGCACCCTATCGTGACCGATGGGCGCGCGGTGTGAGCTCTGCCGACGGGTCGCTTGGAACGCCAACGTCCATGCCTGGCAGGCAGGGATGGACGAGGCCGTTCGCGAAACGAGGAACCTAACGTGATCTGATGCGTTGGTCGCCGCTTGATGTGGTCGCACGCACCTCAATGGGACCACTGCCGCTCTCAAGGGATCGCTCGGCAAGAGTGCCGTTGAACCTCAGGTCACCGCTTCCTGCGCGCTGGATCACAGTCAGCTCGTCCTCTGAATGGTCGAACGAAACGTCAATATCTCCGGATCCGGTCGTGAGGGTGATCGTTTCACCCGCTCGCACTCCACGACCGGTGATTTCCCCCGACCCCGTTTCCACCGACCGGACACCAACAACGTTCCAGAGGTCCACATCCCCGGACTGTGCCGCAATCGTTACACTTCCTTCGACCGAATCAAGTTCGATCTCTCCGGACCCTGTGCGAATATCAACTTCGCCGGTGACGTCCACCACGCGGATGTCTGAGCTGCCGCCTTCAATCCGGAGGAATGCGAAGCTCGGCGAATCGATCGCAACATCAGCCGATCCAACAGAGATGACGAGTTCGATACCGTTCGGCACGGCCAGATCGATTCGCTCACGCACCGACCGGCCGCGCACATTCCCGCGTACCTCAATCGCAACCAGATCACCACGCTGGTCCACGTCAACGGTCCGACGGGAATCAACGACGGCCTCGAATCGGCCACCCTCGGTGGAGCGCGAGACGTTGATGTCGATGGAGCCAACACGAACCTCGATACGAGAGGGAGACCCTATAAACTCGTCAAACTGACGGGCTTCCGCGCTCCCAAGGGCCGGAAGGAGGCTCGGGACAAGCAGGAACGCTGCGACGATTACTTCTATCCGTTTCATACACTCTCCAAACACATTCTGGTCTTTCGTCTGTCACTCTTCGTCTCAGTTGTGACGCGAGGGACGGCGCAGGAGCTCGTCATCGTTCAAGCGCGATCTCCGGCAACGAGAACTCATCTTCGGTCTCACGAATCCAACGGTCAAGCTCGGCGTGAAGCTCGAGCTTCTTCTCCTGGTAGACCGTGTCGTAGCAGAGGTTCGCCTGCTCATACGGGTCGTCGCGGACGTTGTGCATCAACCAGTCGTTGTCCGGCGTACAGACATACTTCCAACCATCGCGAGTGACAACGCCTCGCCAGGCTCGGTTTACCGAATGCCGATGATACTTGCGTGGAATCTGCTGCAGATACGCCGAGTCGGGTTCGGCACGCGCGCCGCCGGCTTCCGGTTGGTTTGCAGGCCGCGGCCTGGCAACACACCGGTGAGAGTAGTCGTATCCGGCCGACCACTCCGGAGATGATATCCCACAGAGACCAAGAGAGGTCGGACCGATGTCCACATGGTTGACGACCGCATCACTTCTGCCGGTCTGCATCGCCTGATGCCCGGCTACACGGGCCACGATCAGAGGAATGCGGATCGATTCTTCCCAAGGGCTCGACTTCTCCCACTGTCCGTGAGAGCCGAGCATGTCGCCGTGATCCGAAAAGAACACGATCCATGTCTCGCGATCCACATCAATGTCGCGAAGCGTCGTGAGCACGCGGCCGACATTCCAATCGATGTTCTCAACCATCGCCGAGTAGCCGGCGTAGTCGAGTCGGGCGGTTTCCCGTATCTCCTCCACATGCGGAACGTTTGGTCGCAGGGTGACCTCCGACGGCGTGATGGATGGCCACGATGGACCGCGGGAATTGCCCTGCGCATGAGAGGGACCAAGGTAGGGGCTATGAGGCGGTTGGACGCTCAAGGTCGCGAAAAAGGGCTGCGGTCGTCCGTCGCCTTCACGCGTGGCGGTGACGTGGGTGCGGAGATGATCACAGAAGAGCTCGGTGAGAGCGTCTGTCTCGTACCCACCGAGTCGCGCGGGGATCTCGTCGTTCGGGTCGTGCCGAGGGTGGGCGGTATCGGTGTAGCCCCCAAAGACATAGCCCTCCTCCTGCGCATTGTTATTCTCGTAACCGCGCCAGTATTCAAATCCGCCTCGGCGCTCCGGGGGGATACGATGATCCCCTGAGTTCGAGCCGTCGACGTGCCACTTCCCAATCCACGCCGTGTGGTAGCCGGCATCGCGAAAAGGTTTTGCAATCGTCGGTAGTGAGGGGTCGAGGGGAGAGGGCGTTCGTGTCACCCCGTTCTGGTGCGGGTAGGTGCTCGTCAGAAGTGCGGCCCGAAAGGGCGAACACCACGGCGCGCCGGCCACAGCACAATCGAAGCGAAGGCCACGACGAGCGAGATTGTCGATGACCGGCGTCCTCACATTGGGGTCGCCACGGTATCCAAGACTCTGGGCGCGAAGCTGATCGGCGATGATCCAGATGACGTTGGGCTCTCGGTCTCTACCGTGCCGATTGGGAATACTCTCAGACATACCCGGAGTGTATGCGGCGGCGGGACGAGACAAAAGCCCGGACACGGTTGCTGCACATGCAAGCGAGCCCAGGTAGACTGCTGGGATGAGACCAAACATCGTCTATCTTCACGCCCACGATGCGGGTCGGTTCTGCGAACCCTACGGATATGCCGTGCGAACACCGGCACTCATGGCACTCGCACGGGAGGGAGTGCTCTTCCGAAAGGCGTACTGTGCAGCACCTACCTGTTCACCAAGTCGCGCTGCACTCCTTTCGGGACAGCACCCTCATCAGATTGGGATGTTTGGTCTGACCAATCAGGGCTGGAAGTTCGACGATTACCACAAGCATCTGGTACGGCAGTTGGCCGATGCCGGATACCACACGGCCCTCGCGGGTTGTCAGCATGAGGTCGATCGGAGCGACCTCTCCCCGCTCGGGTACGTCGAGCTCCTGGACGAAAAGCAGACCGGAGAGTTTTACCAACACTCCATCACACACGCAGAGGAGTTTATCTCGCGTGCCGCAACGGGTGGCCTGGGTGATGCGCCGTTCTTTCTCTCAGTCGGAATCGATGAACCTCACAGAAACAACATCGCGCGGCCTGACCTAGGCATAGGGGGCGAGTCAGCTCTCTTCAGCAAGACCCGATTCTACGACCCCGAACGGCTCGATGCCCGGTACACCGCTCCTCTGCCCCACCTCCCCGACCTCCCGGAGATCCGTCGCGACGTTGAGAGTCTACGCGTCGGTGCTGAGGCGATGGACGAGTACATGGGCCGAGTGATTCGCGCGATTGATGAGCACGGTCTGGCCGAGAACACGCTTATCATCGCGACGACCGATCACGGAATCGAGTTCGCCGGCGGCAAAAAGACCCTGACCGATCTTGGAACAGGGGTCTTTCTGATCGTACGCGGGCCGGGAGGATTTGTCGGAGGCAAGGTGGTGGAGGAGATCATCCCTCAGTTCGATCTCTACCCCACGCTGTTGGAGCTTTCGGGACAAGAGGTTCCTGAATGGGTCGAAGGGAAGAGCCTGATAAACGTTGTGAATGACGAGGCGGATGGATCGCCCCTCCACGACTATGTGTTTACCGAGCAGACCTACCACGGAGTGCTCGAACCAATGCGAGCCGCTCGCTCGGAGCGCTACAAGCTGGTTCTCCGGACTCGGACCCCCGCGCCCATTATGCGCCCCGACGGACCGACCACACCACTCCTCGAGCAGATCGGCTGGTTTGAGCGGAGCGATGCGACGGCCGAGTTTTACGACCTCTACCTTGATCCGCAAGAGGCGTGCAACCGAATTGATGATCCGGAGCTCGCCGGTCCGGTTGCCGCTCATCGAGAGGCACTCGATGAGTGGATGAAGCGAACCAACGATCCCTTCGTAACCGGCTCGTTCCCGGAGCCATCGCCACGGGCCTAGTTTCCTCGCTTGGCGGCCGACAGGCCTCCGTTGGCTTCAAACGCTCCCCAGAAGTCGCGGCCAAACGACGACGCCAGGTCGTCCCACTCGTCCCGGCTCGTACAGAGCCGGTCAAAGAGCTCGCGGGTCTTCTCAGCGAACTCAGGCTTTGCGGAGAGATCGTCCATCTCCCACGGATCACTCTCCAGGTCAAAGAGCTGCAGGTGATTCTCCCCCTCGTGGGCGGTGAGAATGAGCTTGAAGCGGTCATCCTTGTAGCTCCGAAGGAATTTTGTGAGTCCGAAGTAGAGCCCCTCACGGACGGCCGCGCCGTTCTTGGTGATGATGGAGTGGAGACTTCTGCCCTCCACTGATGCGGGCCGATCGATCGAGAGCATCTCGCAGAGCGTTGGGAAGATATCAAGAAGGTAGGCGTATTGATCGCGCGTCTCACCCTGCGGGATCCCGGGACCGGCAAAAAGGAGCGGCACGCGGAGACTATGGTCGTAGTGGCTCTGCTTGCCAAAGAGTCCGTGTTGCCCAAGTGCGAGCCCATTGTCACCGGCAAACACGATCACGGTGTTCTCGAGAATCCCCCTCTCCTCGAGCGCGGTGATGATCCGTCCAACCGCATCGTCCAGATGGGAGATCATGGCGTAGTACTCGGCAAGCTGCTGACGCGTGTCTTTGTGAGTCCGCGGGAAGGGTGCGAGCAGCTCATCACGCCCATAGTCCATGCCGATGTGAAACGGATGCTGAGGGAGGAAATTCGGCGGTAGTGAGAGCTCCTCCGGATCATACATGTCGAGGAAGCGCTTTGGCATGGTGCGCGGATCGTGCGGGGCGAGGAACGAAGTGTAGGTGAAGAAGGGGGCGTCCGAGTCGTAGTTCCTGATGAAGTCGACTGTGAATTCGGTAACGATCTCAGTTGAGTGCTTTCCGAAATCGACATGATCCACCACACGCTGGTGGACCGTCCGTTTACTGAACGGGTCGACAACCCAGTTGGTCGGCTCGGGGTACTCTCCGGATGGGCTGAACGAACACATCGGCACATTCCAATGGTCTGCCATGCCTCCGAACATGACATCACCGCCGTCGGTGAAACTGCGTGCAAAGGAGTCGGGACCGTTGTGCCACTTCCCCGTGCCGAAGGTTCGATACCCGGCATCCCGGAATGCCTCACCCATGAGCGTATGATCAGCCGGGATCGACTCGCCCGCGCCCGAAAGGTGAAAGAGCGTCCTACCGGTATGCAGCATGGCTCGACTCGGCATGCAGACCGCCCCGGACGTACCGGAGGGGATGTGCGCCCTGGTGAAGGTGGTTCCGCGCCGCACGAGCCGGTCGAGGTTTGGCGTGATGACTTCGCTGTTGCCACACGCTGCAATCGTGTCAAAGCGCTGATCATCAGTGAATAGAAATACGACGTTTGGTTTCATGGTTGATCTCCCTTCAATCTAGACGTTCAACTCACGCGGCCCCGACGCAGAAGCGGTTTCGCGCTGTCGGTAGGAAAGCAGGTACTCAGAATCGGTCTCCGGGTGAGCGGCGCACGAGAGCCGAA
>JANQQY010000171.1 GCA_028284845.1 Spirochaetales bacterium | reverse complement strand
CGTAGACATCTCGCTGATACTCGTACGAGCGGTAGGCGGAGATCACGAGGAGATCGAGCCCCTCTTCGCGGGCCTCCTGGGTCATTCGCACTAAGGCGTCTGTCGTCTCGCGACTCAGCCGATGCCAGTTTGCGCGGCTGATCGAGAGCTGTGGCACGAGTTCGTCCAGCAGAACAAGATCGTCCGGTGCGAAGCCCTCCGGCAGCGCATTTTCCTTATCCACGAGCGGAGGAATGCCAGCGCCTTCGACGACCGCCCTCGTCTCGGCCAGGAAACGGGCCGGGGCAGCCAGGATGGGTTCTGCGATTGCCGCGGGAAGTCCCGACACCATCGCCTCAAGCTCCTCCGGAGCGAGTGTGGAACCGGCGATCACCTGGGGCGCCTCTCTATCGTCATGCCGCGTTGTCGCCGCGGATTCGCTCGCACCGCCGCGGCCGAGTCCACACCCGGCAAGTCCGATTGTCGCGACCAGGATGAGTGCAGTCGCCCGCAACCTACGTTCCAAGGACAATCTCGAGCACCTCATCCATCAATTCCACAGGGTAGAACTGGATTCCCTTCTGAACCTTCTCCGGGATCTCTTCTAGGTCCCGCTTGTTCTGGAACGGCATGACGACGTGCTTCAGGCCGTGTCTGCGGGCGGCAATGGTCTTCTCTTTTAGTCCGCCAATCGGCAGCACCTGGCCGGTGAGCGATAGTTCTCCGGTCATTCCCAGTCGGCTCTTGATCTTCTTGCCTGACGCGAGTGAGAGCAGTGCGGTCGCCATCGTGATACCCGCGCTCGGTCCATCCTTCTTGATCGCCCCGGCGGGAATGTGAAGATGGATGTGATGATGGTCCCACCACTCGGGATCAACACCGAGTTCATTGCTCTTCCCTCGAGCGTAGGTGTAGGCGATCCCGGCCGACTCCTGCATGACCTCGCCAACTTGCCCGGTGATCCGGAAGCCTCCACTTCCCGGGTTGGTCACCGCCTCTACAATGAGGACATCCCCGCCGTACGGCGTCCATGCCAACCCTATGGTCATCCCCGGCTGCGTGACCTGCTTGACGCGATCCTCAGCAAAGACGGGCCTCCCCAGGTAGTTGGGCAGCTCGTCAGTATCGATCTTGAACGGCACCGTTGCCTCACCAACGACCAGCTTGCGAGCCATCTTCCGGTGGATCTTGTCGAGCGCCTTCTCATAGTTTCTCATTCCGGCCTCGCGCGCATACTCGTTTGCGATTGAAACGAGGGCCGCCTTCGAGTACGAGACGTCCTTCTTTCCAAGACCTGAACGTTCGAGACTCCGGGGAATGAGGTACTTTTTCGCGATAGAGACCTTCTCGTCGTCGATGTAGCCGGCGAGCCGAATGACCTCCATGCGGTCGAGAAGCGGCCCGGGGATCGAGTCGAGGGTGTTCGCCGTTGCGATGAAGAGGATGTTCGAGATGTCGAAGGGAAGGTCGAGGTAGTGGTCGCGGAATGAGACGTTCTGCTCGGGGTCGAGAACTTCGAGGAGTGCCGAACTCGGATCGCCCTGATAGCTCACACCGAGTTTGTCGATCTCGTCGATCATGAACACCGGGTCCTTTGTCTGAACAATCTTCAAACCTTGGATGATCTTCCCCGGCATCGCCCCTACGTAGGTCCGTCGGTGTCCCTTGATCTCCGCCTCGTCGCGCATCCCGCCGACGGAGAAGCGGAAGAACTTCTTCCCAAGCGCACGGGCGATCGACTTTCCAACAGAGGTCTTTCCAACTCCGGGGGGCCCAACGAGGCAGATAATCGAACCCTTGAAATCGTTCCTGAGCTTTCGCACGGCCAGAAATTCGAGGATGCGCTCCTTCACGTCCTCAAGTCCGTAGTGATCGCCCTCGAGTACCTTGTGCGCCTTCTCCATGTCGACATCGATCTGTTCCGGCTCCGCCCACGGCAGACTCACGATCGTATCGAGGTAGTTACGGGTGACCTGGAACTCGCTCGAGTTCGGATCCATCAGGTTAAACTTCTCAAGCTCGTTT
>JANQQY010000167.1 GCA_028284845.1 Spirochaetales bacterium | reverse complement strand
CCAAGGTCCTCCGCGGCGAACCCGTCGGCCACGCTCGTCAGCTCTCTGAGTTCTTCAATCTGCGATGGCGGCAGACGCCCGCCCTCAAGGACTGCTCGTTCGGCGATCTCGAGCGCATCCAGAAGCTCAAGCAATCCGCTAATCTCGGATGGCGGTGAGGGGAGTAGTGATTCACTCTCCTGAGCAAAGAGGCACGTCGCGCAGAGGAGAAGGACGACGAGCAATCGGAATCTCATTCGCGTGCCTCCGCCCGGATCGTCTCGATCTCCTCCTGGATCTCTGACTCCGTATAGGTGTCGTCCACAAAGAGTATTCGCTCGAGCGCCTCAACCGCTCGCCCGAATTGGCCTTCATCGCGAGCGATCTCTGCGAGCGACCGCAACGCGCGATCGTAGACAAGCGGAGCGGGGTAGTGAGAGATGAGCAGTTCGAACAAGCGCTCGGCAATCTCCGTGTCTCCGGAGATGCTGTAGATCTGCGCGGTCTTGTAGAGCGCATCCGGCACGTACTCGCTGTCACCACCGTCCGCAACGACTCGGGAGTAATTCTCGATCGCTCGGCTCAGATTACCTGCCGCAAGTGCCACTTCGCCCTGATTGTAGAAGCGCTCTGCATCCGCCGGCGTGAGTGTTCCTGCAAAACGCTCGACGATCATCCGCTCTTCGTACGAGCGTTTTTCGCTCTCCAGCGCGATCCAGTATCCCCCGGCACCAAAGGTGATTGCCCAGGTAGCGATCGTTCCGGGTGAGGGCAGAAAGCTTGTGAAGTAGCTCGTTGCCTCTCCCCGGACCAGGACGTCCTCCAGTGTTGAGACAATGGCGGCGATTCCAGCTCCAAACGTCACGATCCGAGCTGCCTGCAGCGCTCCCTCATTCGGGTAGAAGGCGTCCAGACGAAGTGAGTTGTCGTTTGCAGAGAGAGAGTAGGTACCCGACGGAAGCACAAGAGTGGCGTCTTGCCGTTCGAAGCGCTCGCCGTTGACGATCGTCTCGTCAGCGGAGAATGCGCCAACAAAAACGTCCGGTTCCGGCCGAACATCGACCACGGCGATCTCATCGGGCCCCACGGTGATCCGTTCCACCGCAGGCACAAACCCACGCTTCACGACCCGTACTTCGTACTCGCCCGGCTCAACGTCACGAACAAGGAGCGGAGTCGTTCCCGCCGCCGTGCCATTGATCGTCACCTCGGCGAGGATGGGAGCGGAGTTCACAAAAAGGGCTGTCTCGGCGCCGGCGAGCCCTGCCGCCACCATCCCGACTGCGACTGCAAGCGCCGCGATCCGTCGATTCTTCGAGCGCCTCATGGGAAGTTCAGGACCTCCACCGAACCGCGGTTTCCCGCCGCGTCCACCGCTTGAATCCAGTAGACATTTGCACCCATGTCGCCCACGAAGAACTGAAGTCCGTTCTGGTCATGATCCTCGGGCCGCAGAATCGTAGCGCCGCCTACTGACACCAGGAGTGTGACCGGTGCCTCGACGTTCACGTTCCAATCGGCAACATTGCTGTAGTCGACGTCCCAATCCTCGCCGAGGAGCGGCAGTACCGTGCCGGAGTTTCCCGCGAGTGCTCCTGTGGTCGGATCGTAGTAGTCGTAATCATCGCCGTCCTGAGGAGTGTAGGGAGCGTTGCGATCGACGAAGAACTCCCGTGTCTCGGTCAGATACGGCACTCGCTCGTAGGTGCCCGATCGAGTGGTAAGAAGCGATATCTCGACTCGGTAGCGCCCCTCGTCCAAGTTCCCCAGTTCCAGCACCCCGGAGCTTCCGCTGGGAATGCGAACCTCGCGTGACTCAAGCGAATCCCACTCGGTCTCAGACACATCGAATTTGTCAAGCGACCATCGGGCCTGAGCAAATCCACTTTCGCCGTAGATCTCGTACGGAACCAGAATCTGACTCTCGTTGTAGCCCTCTTTTGTCTCCAAACGAATGTATGGGGATGGAAGCTGCAGAATGCACCCGGCCAAGGCGACAATCATAAGGCCGACGAGTGTCGCGAGTCTGAATCGTGTCGTAGCCTCGACACTCCTTCCAGTGCTCATTGTGCCCGCCCCGTCTGAATGTGCGTCACCGTGTCCGTAGCGAAGAAGATTCCCGCGTCTGTCACACCAAATCCGTTGTTGATCCAGATCCTCGGT
>JANQQY010000163.1 GCA_028284845.1 Spirochaetales bacterium | reverse complement strand
CCAAGTACGCCTCGCAACGACGAGCGTGAGCCCCGCTCGGGGTCGTCCGTCTCAGACTCTTTGCCGGAGCTCCCGTCGCGGAGTATTTTCTCCATAATGACAAGATACTCCCCTAAGTTCAGATTGTGGGCGTGCGCTGTACTGATGGCGACTCTCGCCCCGGTGCTCTCAGGGGCCCAAGATGCGAGCTTCGTCGCCGGGTACGCGGCATCCGAGTCAATTGGAGGAGCCGAGACGATCTACCTGCTTGGGATCGCATCGGGTCGGATTGACCCGGGCGCAACGTTCAACGACGAGAGTGTCAGCGCCGCGCTCATCGAGGCCGCGGCCGAGTACACAGACGAGTCGTCGCTGACCGTCGCCGAGTTCTCGTTCCTGGTGGCGACTTATCTTGATATCAAAAGCGGCCTCCTGGGTCGACTCTTCCCGGGACCGCGCTACGCACTTCGGGACCTCCGGCGCGAGGAAATCCTGCGGTTCCAAGCGGACGCGAATGCTCCTATGCCTGGCGACGCGGCTCTCCGCACAATTCGGAGAGCCGCACTTGGGGGCTCAGGATGAAGCGGTTCTTTGGTCTCATACTCGCAACGTCTATCCCCCTCGCACTGGGAGCGCTTGAGCTTGACGGCGCAACGAGCTTCCAGGCGACTCTCTCGGAGGCAATGTCCAGCAGTATTGAGACCGGCATCGGGCTCACCCAGCGCTTCAGCGAAGACGCTCTCTTGGTGGTGGGTGGACGTGCACAGTACCGCCTGCCCCTGGACGAAGCCGATGGCGAGTTCAGCGCGACGCTGGACGAGTTCTCGTTCACAGACACCACTGCCACCGGCCCCGAATCGATCGTCTCCTACGCTCTGGGTCGGATCTCGCTCGTGGATCTGGCCGGGCTTGTATCGGTTCCGGCAGCGGACGGCGCGACATTTGTCTGGGCCCGGCCGACGATTCAAATTGGTGGTTTCGCGGCAACCTCCCTGCTTCTCTCATCAACTCAGGCGCCACGATTGACCGCAAGCGACCTGGCCACAGACGACCTCTTTGCGTCGCAACGCGTTTTTGGCGGCGGCGGCATCTTCCTCCCCGAGCGATGGGGACGCATCAATGCCGGCATCGAGTACATCGGGCAGATCGATCTCCGACAGTTCGCGGATTCCGGCGACGATTACTTGAGCTCGGGCTATCTTGCGATTTCGGCGACTCACCCACTTGGGCCACGCTCGTTCGGCTCGATAGCCGCCGTCGGCTCACACGGGGTCTACGGGGACGGCAGCGGATCTGAGACGAGTGTGCTGGGAGGTCTTGCATTCGCTCAGATCAGGGGCTATCTGGACGCGCCCGGCCTGCCGACAGGAACCCTCACGGTGATCGCCGGTTCCGGAGACCAGAACGACGGCGCACTGCCGGAAGCAACATCGGAACAGACCAATCAGTTCCTCGCGGGACCCTATGCCTCCCCGTGGCGCATTGCCCCGGTCGGACTCGCGAACGTGGCCGCTCTGACTCTGACGGGCACACTCCGTCCGGCCCGATGGTTACTGGTGGAAGGATCTGCATCCCTTCTGGCACGACCGTCGACGGGAACGGCGGGAGTGCCGGGAGCTGAACATGGGAGCGCGGGGCTCTACGGATCAGAGATGGTGCTTACTTCACAAATAAAACCTTTTGGAGATTTGGAACTCCGTGCAGAGGGGGCTATATTCTTACCGTTCTCGTCAGGAATCGGCGTGTTTCCTGACGGCACGGAGAGGATTTGGGAAATCGTTCTGGCGGTCGAACTTGAATGGTAGCCGCCGTGGAGGTTGTATGAAGAGAATGCTGATTCTTGCCGTCCTTCTGCTGTCGGCTCTGTCATTGTTCGCTATTGGGACTGTGGTAGATGCGACCGGTCGAGTCGAGGTCGAGATAAACGGAGTCTGGCGACCGCTTCTCGTTGGAGACACCGTTGCCCTTGATGCCGTTATCGCCACCGGATTCTCCTCGACCGCACGAGTTCGAATCGGAAGCTCGCTCATTGACGTGGCTCCGCTGAGCCAGGTTGAGCTGAGCTCGCTCAGCCTTGGGGCCGGACGAGAAGAGATTGCTCTTGGCCTCCCCTTCGGCGAGATTCGTGCTGAGGTGCGAAAGACTCCGCAGGCCGGAACTCTTCCATTCGTCGACTTCCGCGTCCTGAGCCCGGTGTCCACCGCTGCCGTTCGGGGAACCACCTTCGTCTACGATGGCGTAACACTCAGCGTCACCGAGGGTGAAGTCGATCTCAGCAATGCTTTTGGCCAGTGGCACAGCGTTCGAGAAGGGCAGACCAGTGAAGCGTATCGCTGGGGCATCAGCTCAGTCGAGACTATGCAGCGTTCGCTTGCCACCGAGGTTGGAGTCGCGACCACGGAGTAGCAAGCCAGGACGAGAGCTTGACCATGCTCCTCCGCCGGGTACTATCGCGGCGGGGGGCGCATGAAAAGCATTGCAGAATGGCGCGCCGTGGATGGACCACGCGCGCCTTTTTTTGTGCAACTGTTCGCAGAGTTCTGCGGCACCTTTGCATTGGTATTCGCCGGTACGGGAGCCATGGTGACCGACTCGCTAACCGGCTCCGTGGGGCACGTGGGTATTGCTCTCACCTTTGGATTGATCGTCGCAACGATGGTCTACGCCTACCGGCATACCTCTGCCGCGCAGTTTAATCCGGCTGTTACCATTGCCCTCTGGATCAGAGGCGTCATCCCGGCAGAGCGAGTGCTTCCCTTCTCCCTCGTGCAGCTGGCCGGCGCGGCGACCGGTAGCTCCGCGGTCCGACTGATCTTTGCATCACGCACCGTCACTGATTACGGGAGCACGCTTCCTGCTCTCCCGATTGGGTCATCCCTTCTTCTGGAGGTCTTGATCACGGCGGTTCTCGTCACTGTCATCATGGGCGTAGTCAGAGCCGGCCGGGACGCAGACCCATGGGCCGGCATTGCCATTGGCGGTGCCGTATCACTCTGTTCGCTCTTCGCCGGTCCGATGACGGGAGCATCCATGAACCCCGCCCGCAGCTTTGGTCCTGCGCTCTTCACCCCAGGGGCATTCGCCGATTTCTGGATCTACATCGTTGGGCCGGTCGCAGGAGCGGTGATTGCCGTGGGAATTGACTGGCTCCTCTCCGGCTCGCGCACACCGGAGCGGTAGGAGTACGCCTCCGATAGACCGCGCAGATCATCAGGTGAGCTTCGCAAGCTCATTGGCCACGCACGTCCAGAGTTCCTGAACGGCAACGCCCGCCTTTCCAGGGCGTTTCACGAGCGGGAGCGGGAGACGCTCGGTCGCCATTCGTTCAACGACCGCGGCGTAGGGGATCGAGACATCCCACACATTCTTTTGCTGTTGCAGCGCTTCCGATTGCTCACGATGAGCGACCCGTCGTGCGTCTACCATGGACGGAAAGGCAAAAAGCCTCCCCTTCTTTGATCGACTCTTCGCAAACTCCTCAAACGCGTAGAAGCTCGACAGCCCAAGGGCGCTGGGGACCACGGGCACCAGAATGAGGTCGCTCGCACGAATGATCTCCTCGCTCTCGAAAGAGAGACCGGCAGGAGCGTCTACAACCAGCAGGTCGTACCCCTTCCCTACTCGCTGGAAGAGGCGCTTGAGTTGACCGCGCCCCTTCTCTGCGAGCAAAACGGGGAGCTTCCGGAACGAGAGCGATGCGGGCAGGAGGTCCAAACGGGTAAAGCCTGTCGATTGTATCTCTTCCCGGAGCGACTTCTTCGCAGCTGCCACTCGTTTTCCACCGGCACCGGCATCCAACCCAAAGATAGAGGTAGCGGCGGCTTGGGCGTCCATGTCAACGATCAGAGTTCGCTGTCCGTCGTGCGCCGCGAGATAGGCGATGTTGACTGCCGCGCTGGTCTTCCCAACGCCGCCTTTCAGGTGGGCCACCGAGACGACTTTCATAGATCCCCCTTCGGAGCGGCCACTGCTGAGCGCCGCACACCTCGCCGACTACGTGACCGACTCGCTCAGCTTCTTCCCTTGGGCAGCATCCTGAGCGGCGCGCAGCATTCCAAAGTTGGGATTGTAGTGAAATGCCATCAGGTCGTTCACGATCGCGGAGATGTAGTGTGCAACAAAGGGGACCCAGATGGTCCCGGTGTGCAGCGCGGCCACGGCAAAGGCAACGCCGAGCGGGATACATCCAAGCGCCTCAACCGGACCTCGCGGGATGTGAAGTGCGGCATAGAGGGCAACGGAGACCGCAATGGCAGGCCAGGTACCAATAATGGCCGCGTTCAGAAAGAGCAGATAGCCGCGATACCCGAACTCGTAGGCGAAGAGGTAGCCCGCCCAGCTCGCGATGTTCAATACATGTGTCCCATGTGTCCACTCAGGCGTTCGAATCTGCGGGTAGTTCTTGTGCGTGGCCGCGCGCTTGCGCATAAAGAGCGACATCAGCACAAGGCCGCCGCTCAATGAAAGGGACCAGACGATCGACCGTAGCTGGAACAAGTGTCTAATTCGTAGCCAGTCGAGATCGGACTCAAAGAGAATGACTGAAAGGATAAAGGGAACGATGCCCAGGAGCGTTATAAAAAGCGCTCGCTGCACCACCAATCGGGTCACATCGGCCTTTCGAGGATTGGCCCACCCGGAGAAGAGCCTTCTGTACAAGACCGAATGAACGGTGAAATGGTAGAGAAGGAAGAGCAGTACAAAGGAAGGTATGATCAGGGTTGGCGTTCCGATTCCGGACTGCCAATTCATCGTGGCTGGGAAGAGTTCCTCCACAGATCCTCCTATAACTTCTCCAACAAGTACTCTTGGTGAGCGAACAAAAAGCCGCCTCTCGCGATGAGCTGATAGGCTCGTGCAAATAGGTGGTGCGGATGCGAGAGGTACCAGAGTATCCACCGATAGAGCGGCGGCGCAGGCAACTCTCGACTCGCGTGTTCCTCACTCGTCAGCTGTTTGAGAGTGATGATCTCATTTTGGTAGAAGTCGTCTTTGATGGTAAATCCGGCGCTTGGGAAGAGCCTCCGCGCCTGTCGTTTTGAGATGTCCCGGCGATGATGCGGTGCCGCCCAGTCGCGTGTGAACGAGGCTGGAAAGCAGAGCACCGCGACGCCTTCCGGCGTGAGAGCGCGGCGCATCCAGCCGAGGAATCCCGCCATATCAATGATGTGCTCAATCGTGGCGATGCTGACCATCACGTCAAACTCGCCGAGAGACGACAAGAACTCCTGATCGTCGGCACTGCCGGACCGGAAATCGATTCGAGCGCTTCCGTAGTTCTGCTGAGCGTACGCAACGGCGTCGGCATC
>JANQQY010000155.1 GCA_028284845.1 Spirochaetales bacterium | reverse complement strand
CTCCTCGATGCTCGACCGAGCGATTGTCCCAAAGTGAGTGGCGCGGAGAGGAGATAGGGCGAAAGCCGGGACTCGGACATTGCCTTCATTTTCGCCCGGCAAGCTCGACGACGACTTCCTTGATCAGAGATCTCATCCACGTGTGCGCCGGCGAGGAGTGGGTACGCTCGTGCCAGAAGAGATAGATCGAGATGGGTTCCAGATCGAGGGGCGGCTTGTGGCGAGCTATCCCTGAAGGAAGGTCGATGGCATCGAGCAGCATGTTGGGAAGGGTTGCAATGAGATTCGTGGTGGCCACGAGTCCCGGAATCGGCCCTGGCGAGGCAACGGTCAACGCAATCTTCCTTCTCTGTCCTTGCCGCAGGAGAATGCCGTCGATTTCCGGATCCACGAGAACCGAGCGGGCGACGGCAATATGATCCAGCGCGAGGAAGCGTTTCAGCGTGAGTCGCCTGGGCACGGAAGGATGATCCTGGCGCACGATGGATACGTGAGCGTCCGTGGCCAGGAGCTCCCCGTGGATCTTCTGAACCGGCTGTGCCTCCGTAGAAATCGTGAAATCGAAGGTGCCGGTCCGAAGGTCCCGCGCGAGACTCTCCCGCGAGTAGCGTGGCGAGACGATGGAAACACCGGGAGCGACCTTCTGAAGTCGCCGGAAGAGCTCCGGCAGGATCGTGAACTGGGCCGCCTCGGGCATGCCGATGAGGACGGTCGCGCCGCCACGCATCGCGTGAGTGTGGGTCACCGTACCGATCGCGAGGCCGAGGTGACCGACGGCCTCTCCCCGGGCGACGAGGTGGTGGTCTAGCCGGGCGAGGAGCTCGTGGAGGGCGCTCGACTCCGAGACCGGTCGTGAGCATTGGCCGCTCGGAGGGGGCGGAGCTTTCGCGGCCAGACTTGGTCAAGAGAGACGGTCAACATGAAGAAGGCCATGAAGGCGAGAATCGATTCCGGAGCAGGAGTGAGATCATGAATCGTCCCGACCACACTCAGCTGAGACTTGCTCTCCTCTTCCTCTTGACGTTCGGGCTCTCTTCGTGCTGGCAATTCGACGACCCTACCCTCGACGGAGCGCTCCTGCCGGAGAGCGTCGCGCCCGTCGAGGGCGGTCGGAGCGTGCCATTCGAGGAGACGCGAAATCTGTTGTGGGGTGATCTTCACGTCCACACTGCATATTCCTACGACGCGTTCACGATGGGAACGCGTGGTCTTCCAGACGACGCCTATGAGTTCATGAAGGGAGGTACCGTCCAGCATGCCCTCGGCTATCCGATTCGAGCACGCCGTCCATTGGATTTCGGAGCCGTTACAGACCACGCCGAATACATGGGAATCCCGAGACATCTGGCCGGTTCAGCGGCAAATGATCCGAGCCCCATCGCAGACGCCGTCCGATCCAGGAATCGGATCCGATTGACATGGATGCTGCGGAGTGTCATTTCGAGCAAGGTCGGAAGCCGGGAGACTCGCGACGAAGTGTTCGGGCGCGACGATCTCGGCCAGGTGTCCAAATCGGCATG
>JANQQY010000154.1 GCA_028284845.1 Spirochaetales bacterium | reverse complement strand
ACAAGGACACCGATGTATGCGTCGGATCGGCTCAGGATCAAAGGCGGATCACCACGCAGCGCGAGTGCGGCATTGATGCCGGCCATCAGCCCCTGCGCTGCGGCCTCCTCGTACCCACTCGAACCGTTTGTCTGTCCCGCGACATAGAGGCCGCAGAGCATCTTGCATTCGAGTGAGGGATAGAGCTGAGAGGGATCGATGTAATCGTACTCAACGGCATACCCGGGACGCATGATGTGCGCATGCTCAAGCCCGGGGATGGTGTGCACAAAGGCCTCCTGGACATCCTCAGGCATCGAACTGGAGATACCGTTGAGGTACATCTCCTTGGTCGTTCTGCCTTCCGGTTCAACAAAAATCTGATGCCGATCACGATCGGGAAACTTGACGACCTTGTCCTCGATGGACGGGCAGTATCGAGGGCCGTTTCCAACAATGGCGCCGGAGTAGAGCGGCGACCGGCCGATGTTGTCCTGAAGAACGCGGTGGGTCTTCGCATTGGTGAAGGTGATAAAGCAGGTGAGCTGGTCGCGACGAACGCTCCCGTTCCCAAAACTAAACGGTACGATTTCTTCGTCGCCAAACTGCTCGTCCATCAGAGTGAGGTCGAGCGAATCACGATGCACGCGTGGCGGCGTCCCGGTCTTGAGCCGGCCGAGCCGGAAGCCAATCTCACGAAGTGAGGTCTCGAGTCCGGTGGCTGCCGGTTCGGCGATTCGACCCGCGCTTGCGGAGTACTCTCCAATGTAGATCCGCCCGTTGAGAAAGGTTCCCGTCGTGAGAACCACGGCGCGGGCGGTGAATCGCTTGCCGCGTTCAGTCACGACACCGGTGACACGGGCGCCGGCACCATCGCGCAGCACTCCGGTCACGGTGTCCTGAAAGAGCGAGAGGTGCGATTGGTCCTCGAGTGCCTGCTTCGCGGCGACCTGGTAGGCGAGCTTGTCCGCCTGCGCCCGCGGCGCCTGGACCGCGGGGCCCCGGCTCCGGTTGAGTACACGGAATTGGATCATCGTTGCGTCAATCAGGCGCCCCATTTCACCGCCGAGTGCATCAATCTCGCGAACCATGTTTCCCTTCGCGAGGCCACCGACGGCCGGATTGCAGGAGAGTTTGCCAATGTGGTCAAGGTTCTGCGTTATGAGAAGCGTCTCGTGTCCAAGGCGGGAGAGTGCAAGCCCGGCTTCAATGCCGGCATGGCCACCGCCCACGACGATTGCGTCAACGTCCATCGCCGTGAAGGTACCATGAGTCCGACACTTCCGGCATCACTTGCCAACGCAGAAGGCGCCGAACATCTCATCCAGGATCTCTGCGCTCGAGACTTCGCCGGTGATCTCGCCAATCGCATCCGCACCCTCTTGGAGATCCACGGCAACGACGTCCGCAGGCATTCCCTGGCGGATCGATTCGATCGCACGCTCCAGTGCGCCTGCACAGCGGTCAAGCAGGTCTCTCTGACGGACGGAGTCGATGGTGACGCCGGCGGAAGAGTCTCCCGCGGCGCGATTCAGGAGCTCCTCCGCGATCCTCGCGACGAGCGTATCGATCCCCTCACCGGTGCGCGCGGAAAGCGGAAGAAATCCGGGAGGTACCACGGCCCCTTCAAGATCGATCTTGTTTGCGACCAAGAGGCTAAGCTGTTCGCTCACAGGCAGAGGTGCCGAGTCGGTGGTGGCGTCCACGACACGAATCACTAGATCCGCGTTGTCCGCGATCTCCTCTGTGCGACGGATCCCCTCACCCTCAATCGACTCGGTTGTGGACCGCAGTCCGGCCGTGTCAATGAGACGTACGGGAACCCCATCGGCCACAAAGGTCGCCTCCACGTAGTCGCGGGTAGTACCTGGGGTGTCGCTCACGATGGAACGATCCTGTTCAAGAAGCGCGTTAAAGAGTGAACTCTTGCCGGCATTTGTTGGTCCCACGAGGGCCACGGTCGCGCCGGACTGGAAGAGTCGGCCACGCTCATAGGTCGAGGCTATCGCACGCGCATCTCGCAAGGCGTTGGTGAGTAGCATGACGTCGGTCTCGATGACACCGGTCTCCTCCTCCGGGTAATCGAGCTGAATCGAGAGCTCAGCGAGGACGCGGACGATCACGGCTCGAATCGAGCTAACTGCTCGCGTGACCGAGCCGTTGAGTCGATCAACCGCCATCGCGTGCGCGGCGGCGGTCTGCGACGAGACGATCTCGTTCACGGCCTCGGC